>CAYRAE010000069.1:0-11878 GCA_964422175.1 uncultured Luteitalea sp.
CGGTTCGCGATGCGGTGGACGTGCGTGTCGACGCAGATGTTGTCCTGCGAGCGGCACGCGACGATGAGCGTGAGGTTCGCCGTCTTGCGACCCACGCCGGGCAGCGTCAGCAACGCCTCCATCGTCGTGGGCACGCGGCCGTCGTGGTCGCGCACGAGGATCGCGGCCGTCTCCTTCACGTGAACGGCCTTGTTCCTGTAGAAGCTGACCGGATAGATCAACTTCTCGATCCGGCGCGTCGTGAGGCGGGCCAGCGACGCGGGATCCGGCGCAACGGCGAACAGCCGCAGCGACGCCGCGTGCGTCACGGGGTCTCGCGTCTGCGCTGACAGCATCGTCGAGACGAGCACGCGGAACGGATCTGACTCGTGCTCTTCGGCGATCTTCTCGATCGCCGGCAGCTCCATGTCCCCGATCGCCGCACCAAGGCGCTTCAGCGTCGACGATACAGGGAGCGCTGGACGAGCAACGGAGGCGGCAAGCGCGCGGGACATCCGGAATCTACGGAATGTAGCTGTCCGGCACTGGCGTGATGGGCGGACGTCCCTCGATCACTTCGATCAGGTTGCGCGCGGCGAGGTCGCACATCGCCGTGCGCGTCTCTCGCGTGGCGCTGCCGAGGTGCGGGATGAGGAACGCGTTCTCGAAGCGCAGCAGACCCGGATGGACCACGGGCTCCAGCTCGTATACGTCGAGCGCCGCACCGGCGATCCAGCCGTTCTCGAGCGCCGCCACCACAGCGGCCTCCTCGACGACGGGACCGCGCGCCATGTTGACCAGGTACGCCGTCGGCTTCATCAGCCTGATGCTCTGCCTGTTGATCAGATGACGCGTCTCCGGCGAGAGCGGCACGTGCAGCGAGACGACATCGGATCGCGACAGCAGTTCCTCGAGCGACAGCCCTTCGTACGGCACGCCATCCGGACCGGCAATCACTTCGTCCGGCCGCCGCGGCGATCGCACGTACACGGTGCGCATGCCGAACGCCGCCGCCTTGGCCGCCACCGACTTGCCGATGCGGCCCATACCCACCACGCCCAGCGTCTTGCCGACCAGGTCCATTCCGAGGAGGAGATCGAGCTGGAATCCCTTCCACGCCCCCGCGCGCAGCAGGCGCTCTCCTTCTCCGAGGCGGCGTGTCACGCCGAGGATGAGGCCCCACGTGAGCGCGGCGCACGCCTCGTCGAGCACGTCGGGCGTATTGGTCACCACCACCTTACGCTCGCGCGCGGCCGCGACGTCGATATTGTTGTAGCCCACGGCCACGTTGCACACCGCGCGGAGGCTCGGCACCCGATCGAGGAATGCCGCATCGATCTTGTCGGTGCCCTGCGCCACCAGACCCACGCAGCCCTGCGTGCGCGCCACCAGTTCCTCCGGCGACGGGCTGCCGCTGCCGTCGAACACGTCCACATCGGCGTGTCTCGCGATCGTGTCGATCGTGTCTTGAAAGAGCCGGCGCGAGACGAAGACGCGAGGACGCGGAGCGGTGGACATGGCGAAGCGGGCCCTCAGTGCCCGTATGACTGGCAGAAGCCGCAGTGATGACACCGCACCTGCGGCTCCACCACGCATGGCGCGTCGGGATCGGCAGGCGCAAGGAACACGAACTTGCCGTGCGAGGGATGGGACTTCACGGTGCGTGCGCCCGGATCGCACGACGCACCGGACGGTGCCGCACCGAGATGACGCGCGAGCGCCTCGCGGATGAGGACGCGGATCTCCTCTTCGTGCATCACCACGTGCCCTCGGTCCTGATGTCGTCGACGATGCCGACGATCGCCGCGTCGACGGGCGCGCCCTTGCGCCCGAGCGCGTCGCCAGCCGCCTTGCCTTCGATCACGAACAGCACACGCTCGCCGGTGCCCGCGCCCACGCTGTCGATCGCGAGGACGACAGTGCCGCGCGCCGTGCCATCGGGCAATTCCGGCTGCACGAGCAGCAGCTTCGCGCCGTGCAGCTTGTGGTGCTTCTGCGTGGAGACCACCGTGCCGACCACCGTGCCGACCTGCACCTCAGGCCACCACGTCCACATCGTCGACGATCCCGACGATGCTGGCATCTGTCGGTACCTCGATCGGATGGAACGGAAACGCAGCTTCACGACCGCGCACGAAGAAGACGCGTTCGCCCACGCCGGCGCCGGAGGCGTCCGTGGCAACGAGCGCGCGCCCCGTGTCCTGTCCGTCTCTGGCGAGCGGCTGGATCATCAGCAGCGTGACACCGGCGAGGCGGGCGTCCTTCTGCGTACAGACAACGGTGCCGACAACGCGGGCCAGGTGCATGCGCGAATTCGGGGATCAGGCCATCGTGACGGTGTCGACGATGCCGACAATGGCGGCGTCGACGGGCGCCTGGCCAAGGCCGTCGGCCATGCGCGCCGAGCTGCCCGAGACGACGAGCACCGTCTCGCCGGTACCGGCATCGACGGTGTCGACGGCCACGAGCGCTCCGCCTTCCAGCTGGCCGTCGGGGGAGACCGGCCTGACGACGAGCAGCTTGGCGCTCAGCAGCCGTTCATCCTTGCGGGTCGCCACGACGGTGCCGACGACCCTGCCGAGGATCATTTCCCGGAAGCCTTGCCGATCGGCAGGACGTCCTCGAGATTGCTGTGCGGACGCGGGATCACGTGGACCGACACGAGCTCGCCCACGCGGCGCGCCGCGGCGGCACCGGCGTCGGTGGCGGCCTTCACCGCCGCGACGTCGCCACGCACGATGGCGGTGACGTAGCCCGCGCCAATCTTCTCCCAGCCGACGAGGCTGACCTTGGCGGCCTTCACCATCGCGTCGGCGGCCTCGATCATCGCAACGAGGCCCTTGGTTTCGATCATTCCGAGTGCTTCACCCATAGATGGATCACCTGGCGCCTCGCGCCGGCTTGCGCGGCAGTGCCGCGCGGGTCGGGACTCTCGTCCCCGTGTGTCCGCCGGGCCCATCCGGCGGCGACGACTCACGTGTGACGCGCGTATCAGTCTTCCCGCGTCACCTGGCGTACCGCATCGGCAATGAGGGCCGCAAGCTCGCGGTATGTTAGCCGAATTTCCCCGGCCGTGCCGCCCCCTGCCGGAGAGACGAGCGACGGCACGATCCGCGGTCCGTCCGAGGCCGGTGCCTCGACGTACTGGCACGTGACGTCGGTCTGGTCGGCCGCCGAGGGATCGGTGCAGATCGGCGCCGGAGACTTGATGCCGTAGAAGTCGCGCAGGCCCTGCAGGCGGTCCACTTCCTCGCGGGAGATGAGGTTCTCGCCACCAAGCTGGCGTGCCACCAGCGTGATCTGCGCGAAATGCTCCATCGTCTCCATCTTGAAGTACGCGTTCATCAGATCCTGGCCTGCCGTGAGCGCGCCGTGGTTGGCGAGCAGCAGGCCGTCGTGGGCAGTGATGAACTTCTTCACCGCATCGGGCAGTTCCTGTGTGGACGGCGTCGCGTACTCGGCGATGGGCACGCTCCCGAGCGAGAAGATGATCTCGGCGAGCGACGACTTGTTGAGCGGGACGCCTGCCACCGCAAAGCCGGTAGAGAGCGGCGGGTGCGCGTGGACCACGGCGTTGATGTCGGGCCGCATCTCGTAGACGGCCAGATGCATCTTCAACTCCGTCGACGCATCGCGATGGCCGGCCACCTTGTTGCCCTGCATGTCGGTGACCACCATCATGTCCGGCGTCATGAACCCCTTCGACACGCTCTTGGGCGTGGCGAGGAGGTGACGATCGTCGAGGCGGACGCTGATGTTGCCGTCGTTGGAGGCCACGTACCCGCGCGCGTAGACACGCCGGCCCACTTCACAGATGTCGGCACGGAGCTGTTCTTCGCGGGGCGTCACGACTGGCGTTCCTGGAGGCGGGCGGGAACGACGACCTCAGCGGGCCCGCGCCGCCTGCGCATCATAGGCGGATCGGCAGCGCTCTGAACAGAAGAACGCGTCTCCTGTCGGCGTCCGCAGGCTGAGGGCGCGGTCCTGCAGGACGTACGTGCCGCAGACGGGATCCTGTACCAGCGTCCCGTTGGAGCGCGCGACGCGACCCGGTCCTCGTGGCGCCTGTCCACCATCGTCATCGGGTATCTGCGCCGCGCGCACGATGCCGCGCATCAGGCCGCCGAGCAACAGCAACACCGCCCGCACGACGAAGAACAGGAGCAGGAGGCGCAGGAACCACCCGAGCACTGTCAGGATCCCTGCGAGGGCGCTGGTGACGCGGGTGTCGGCGATGCCGGGGCTGCCGCGCCGGGCGCAACCTCCGGATGGGCGGAGCGCAGGCCGTCGAGGGCCTGGCGGGCCGCGCGGGCCTCGGGCGAATCAGCCGGTGCGAGCGCCACGACCTGCGTCCACGCCTCGCCGGCCCCCACGAGGTCCTGCTTGCCGAAGGCCTTCACGATGCCGAGGTTCAACCACGTCTTCGAGTGACGCGGATTGATCTCGAGCGACCGTGCGAACTGCGTCAGCGCGCGGTCCACCTGGTTCGAGTAGTAGTAGCTGACGGCCAGGTCCGTGCTCACGTCGGGATTGTCCGGTGCGATGGCGAGCGACGCCTCGTACCAGCGCGCGGCGTCCGTGTAGCGGTCCGAGTCGAAGTACAGGTTGCCGAGCTGCGTACGCACGTTCGCGTCGCGCGGCTTCTCACCGGCCTCCTTCTCGAGCGCCTGCGCACGGGCCACGTCCAGCGGCTGGGCCTGGCTGCCCTGCGGCGACGTCCCCGCCGCCGCCCCGCCGGCAGCGGCCGGAGCCGCCTGCGCGGCCGCGGGCCCCTGGACGGGGTTCACCTGTTGCGCCCCGAGCATCCATCCGCACAGGAGCCCGAACAGGGCGCCAGCGATCCCGGCAATCAAGGATTCAGACTTCATCCGACCTAGATGATATCTCCCGCGGCCTCGCGGTATTCGAGAACGGCCTGGCGAAGCCCGACGTAGAGCGCGTAGCCGATCAGGGCGTGGCCGATGGAGACCTCGTCGAGCCGCGGCATCGCCTGCACGAAGTCGGGCAGGTTCTCGAGGTCGAGATCGTGTCCGGCGTTGACGCCCATGCCGAGGTCGGCGGCCATGCGGGCCGCCGCGACGTAAGGCGCGAGCGTCTCGGACAGCGGCACCGTCGAGGACGCGAACGCGCGTGCGTAGGGCTCGGTGTAGAGCTCGACGCGATCGGCGCCGACGCGATTGGCGAACCCGACCGCCGCGTCCGTCGCGTCGATGAAGAGCGACACGCGGATGCCATGACCACGCAGACGCGCAATCACGTCACGCAGATCCTTCTCGTCCGCGTCAGGCGGCCAGCCCGCTTCGCTCGTGATCTCGCCGGGCCGGACGGGTACCAGCGTGCACTGGTGCGGCCTGATGCGCTCGACGAGGTTGAGGAGGTCGGGACGCGGATCGCCCTCGATGTTGAACTCCACGTTCTTCCATGGCTCGAGGAGCTCCTGAAGGTCGTGGACGTCCTGGAAGGTGATGTGGCGCCCGTCGGCACGCGGGTGCACCGTGATGCCTGGCGCGCCGGCCTCGACGCACACACGCGCGGCATCGACCACCGACGGGATGTTCCCGCCGCGACTGTTGCGCAGCGTAGCGATCTTGTTGACGTTGACGGAGAGACGGGACATGTGGCTTACGGGCTTACGGCTTACGGCTTACGGCTTACGGCTTACGGCTTACGGCTTACGGAACAGCAAAGGTCAAGGGATGGACGACGTCAAAGGTCTCACGATGTCAGAGTGCCAACGCGGCCTGGGCGGCGTCGGCGATCTCCTGGGCCCAGCGTTCGATTTCCTGCTGGTCGCGGCCTTCGAGCATGATGCGGAGCAGGGGTTCCGTACCGGAGTAGCGAATGAGGAGGCGGCCTTCGGAGCCGAGGCGGCGCTCCACGCTGTCGATCGTCGCGGCAAGGGCGGGGACGTCTGCCACCGTCACGCGGCGGCCCACGCGGACGTTGACGAGCACCTGCGGATAGGTGACGAGTACCGACGCGAGATCGCGCAGCGATCGCCCCGTCTCGGCCATGACGCGCAACACGCGCAGCGCCGTCACGATGCCGTCGCCGGTGAACAGGTGTTCGGCGACGATCACGTGCCCCGACTGCTCGCCCCCGAGCGCGTAGCCGTGCTCGCGGATCTCCTCCATCACGTACTTGTCGCCCACCGACGTCCGGCGCAGACCAATGCCGTGTGCCGCGAGCGCGCGCTCGAGTCCGAGGTTGCTCATCACCGTCGCGACAACGGTGTCCTTCGACAGGCCCCCGGTCCGCTGCATGTGCAGCGCGAGGATCAGCATGAGCGCGTCGCCGTCGACGACAGCGCCCTGGTCGTCCACCATGAGACAGCGATCGCCGTCGCCGTCGAAGGCGATGCCCATCGCCAGGCCGTGCTCGCGCACGAGTGCCTGCAGGGCCTCGAGGTGCGTGGATCCACAGGCGAGGTTGATGTTGCGACCGTCGGGAGCGTTGCCGATGACCTGCACGTCGAGACCCAGCATGCGGAACAGGCGCGGCGCCACGGTGGTCGTCGCGCCGTTGGCGCAGTCGAGCCCGATGCGCAATCCCGACACGACACCCGCCGACGGCAGCGCCGCACGGCAGTGCCGCATGTACGCCTCGATCACGTCGTGCGGCTCGATCTCGGCAGACGCCTCGGCAGACACGACGAAGTGCGGATCGGCGACGAGCGCTTCGATCTCGCGCTCGAGCGACTCGTCGAACTTCTGCCCGTGGCCCGAGAAAACCTTGATGCCGTTGTCCTGATACGGGTTGTGCGACGCGGAAATCACGATGCCGGCGTCGAAGTCCTCGGCGCGCGTGATGACGGCCACGGCCGGCGTCGGCAGGACGCCCGCAGACAGCAGGTCGCCGCCCATCGCCCGCACGCCACGCGCCAGCGTCCGCTCGATCCAGAATCCCGACTCGCGCGTATCGCGCCCAGTCAGGATCCGCACGGGCCCCGTGTGCGGCAGCACGCGGACCAGTGCCGCGCCAAGACGCGTGATCGTGGTCTCGTCGAGCGGCATCTCGCCAGCCACGCCACGCACGCCATCGGTTCCGAAAAGTTTCATAGCGGCTCAGGGGTCAGGGCTTACGGCTTACGGCTTACGGCTTCCGGTCAAGGTCAAAGGATCAAGGTCAAAGGCTACAGGCTGAAGGCCCTAAGCCCTAAGCCTAAGCCTAAGCCGTAAGCCGTAAGCCGTAAGCCGTAAGCTACAAGGTTACAAGGTCCGTGCACCGGTCATCATCTGATACGGACTGTCACCGTGGCGGGCTCGACGGACTCGACGGCTACGCCTTCCCGGTTGAAGACCACGACCTGCACCGCGTGCTGACCGCGGCCGAGGGCTGCCAGGTCGACCGATGCACGAAGGTCGTCGGCCTCCATGCCGGCGATGCGCTCGCGCGTGCCTCGCACCACCACTGACACGGTCGATGGCGAGATTTGCGCGGAGAGACCGCGTTCGACGTTGATCGCCGACACCGGCACGCGCGCGAACGACTGTTGCACCGGCGCGGGCAGGATCTCCACGTGGACCTGGGCCGCCTGCGGTTCGCGCAGGCGCACCGACGCATCCTCGACGCCGATGGTCACCTTGTCTGTCACGGGCGCGCGCGCGCCGTCGACATGGACGGGCTCCGTGGTCGCCTCGAGGAGGGCGTCGAGGCGTCCGACAGGCCCGAACACCTGCACCGTGGCGGGCGAGGACGTGATGCGGCCCACCACGAATCCCGGCGCCGGATCGCCCTCGACCACGGGCGAGACAGGCACCACCTTCTGGCCCGACATCTCGAAGTCGAGCGACACGGCCGGCGGCGTCACCTGCACCACCTGCACGCCGAACGGCACGCGCACCTCGCTCGCATGGATGTTGAGGATGCGCGTCCCGGGCCTGGCGTTGGTCAGATCCAGCGCCGCGACCACGTCGCCCTGCATCACGCGCGCGAGGTTCCCCGACGACCCGCGCAGCCTGACGTCCACCGACCCCGGGGGATCACCCACAATCTCCATGCCCGGCGGCACGTTGCGATATTCCAGCGGCACGCGGATGTTGCGTTCCACGGTGCTCTGGCCCGACACCGCCGCCCACAGCACGATGGCCACGAGCAGCGACAGCACCTTGAGCGGAAAGTTCGCGAAGGGACGCAGGGCCATGGTCAGGGGATCGGCCGGCCGCGGCGGCCGGACTTGCGATGGAGGACCAGTTCGGTCAGGCGAGCCCGCAGGGTCTCGGCCGTGAAGCCACGCAGCAACTGCCCTTCGATGGCGACCGAGATGCGCCCTGTCTCTTCGGACACGACGACGGCGACGGCATCATTCTCTTCGGTGAGACCGATGGCGGCTCTGTGCCGCGTGCCCATCGCTGTCGCGACCGTCGGGCTGACGGTCAGCGGCAGGAAGCACGACGCCGCGGCGATCTTGTTCTCCTGGATGATGACGGCGCCGTCGTGCAGCGGACCGCTGGTCTGGAAGATCGTGACGAGCAGGTCGTGCGTGACCATCGCCTCGAGCGGGATGCCGCTCTCGATGTAGTTGCGCAGCCCGATCTGGCGCTCCATCACGATGATGGCGCCCGTCCGGCGGTCGGCCAGTTGGATCGCCGCCGTCACCACCTCTTCGATCGTCTCGTCGTCGTTCTCGGTGCGCGAGAACGCCCTCACGAACGGGGTACGGCCGAAGTGCGCGAGCGCGCGGCGGATGTCGTTCTGGAACAACACGATTGCCGCGAACACGACGTAGCCGATCATGTTGCGGATCAGCCAGTTGACCGTCTGGAGCGGCGCCGCGATCGAGAAGAAGTACAGGCCCACGAGCAGCACGGACCCGACTGCCATCTGCATGGCGCGCGTGCCGCGGATGAGCTTCAGCGACTCGTAGATGATCAACGCCACGATCAGGACGTCGACGACGTCCCAGCCCGTGATGGGCGTGCGGTTGATCCACGAGATGACGGTATCCATGGCGAGCGACGCCACCCGAGGTCAGGACGAGCCCGACGCGGCGGCGGCGACGATCATATCTGCCGTGCGCACGGCCTGCACACTGCCCGCCACGTCGTGCGCGCGAACGATGTGCACGCCCGCCAGGGCAGCAGACGTGGCCACGGCCAGGCTGGCGGCGTCGCGCCCGGCTGCCGGGCACTCGCCGATGGCGTCCTGAAGGAAGGACTTGCGCGACGCGCCGACGAGCAGGGGCAGGTCCAGCGCCAGCAGCGCGGGATGGTCCAGGTGAGCCACGACGTCCCAGCTGTGGACCGCCCGCTTCGCGAACCCGACGCCGGGATCGATGACGATGGCAGCCCGCGACACCCCGGCAGCGACGGCCGTGTCGACGCTCCAGCGCAGTTCGTCAGCGACCTCCGCCATCACGTCCGTGTACATCGCGTAGCGGTACATGTCGCCAGGCACACCGCGCATGTGCATGAGCACCAGCGCGGCCCCCGTCTCTGCGGCAACATCCGCGATCCCGCTGTCGTGACGCAATCCGCTGATGTCGTTGATGAGGGATGCGCCCGCGTCGACAGCCGCGCGGGCGACGGCCGGCTTGGTGGTATCGACGGAAATCGGGACATCCGTTTGCGCGCGCAGCGCACGCACCACAGGCACGACGCGCGCTCGTTCCTCGGCAACGTCCACGGCTCGTGCACCGGGCCGCGTCGACTCACCGCCGACGTCGATGATGTCGGCGCCGGCGGCAATCATCGCCAGGGCTGCGTCGACGGCCGCGGCCGCATCGGCGAGGCGACCACCGTCGGAGAAGCTGTCAGGGGTGACGTTCAGGATGCCCATGACGAGCGTCCGCTCGCCGAGAGCGAGCGAACGACCGTCAGGGAGTGCGAGCGAGAAGAGACGGCGAAGAGTGGCCAGCCCTACTCCTGCGCGAGCGGCTTGTTGGGCAGAGGCATGGCCGGCACGATCGACGGACGGGGACGCCGTTCCTCGGGTGCCGCTTCAGATGGCGTTCCCGGGGGCACGACGGGCTCCGGCGCGTCGAGCGAGTGGCCCGCGATGATGCGGCGCACCTGATCGGCGTCGAGCACCTCGCGCACGAGCAGTTCGTCGGCGATGCGCTTCATCGCGTCGCGGTGCTCCTCGATGATGCCGCGGGCCTTGTCGTAGCCTTCCCTCACAAAGCCCTGTACGGCCTCGTCGATGCGGACGGCCGTGGCCTCCGAGTAGTCGCGGTGCTGGGCGATCTCCCGGCCGAGGAAGATCTGCTCTTCCTTCTTGCCGAAGCTGAGCGGACCGAGGTCGCTCATGCCCCACTCGCACACCATGCGGCGCGCGAGGCCCGTGGCCTGCTCGATGTCGTTGCGCGCGCCGGCGGTCTTCGTGTTGCAGAACAACTCGTCGGCGATGCGGCCCGCCATCGCGACGGCGATCTGCGACTCGGCCTCGTCCTTCGAGAAGTCGACCTGCTCGCCTTCGGGCAGGAACGACGTGACGCCGAGGGCCATGCCGCGCGGGATGATCGTGACCTTGTGGAGCGGCACGGCGTTGGGCAGCAGCGCCGCGACGAGCGCGTGCCCCGCCTCGTGGAACGCCGTGTGGCGCTTCTCGTCGTCGCTGATGATCCGCGACTTGCGCTCGACGCCCATGATGACCTTGTCCTTGGCCATCTCGAAGTCGTGCATCGTCACGACCTTGCGATTCTGGCGAGCGGCGATGAGCGCCGACTCGTTGACCAGGTTCGCGAGGTCGGCACCGGCGAAGCGCGGCGTGCCGCGGGCGATCACGTTCAGCTTCACGTCGTCGCCGAGCGGAATCTTCTTGGTGTGGACGGCGAGGATCTGCTCGCGACCGCGCACGTCAGGCAGGTCCACCACCACACGGCGATCGAACCGGCCCGGGCGCAGGAGCGCCGGATCGAGCACGTCGGGCCTGTTGGTGGCGGCCACGAGGATCACGCCTTCGTTGCTCTCGAAGCCGTCCATCTCCACCAGGAGCTGGTTGAGCGTCTGCTCGCGCTCGTCGTGTCCGCCGCCGAGACCCGCGCCGCGGTGACGGCCCACGGCGTCGATCTCGTCGATGAAGATGATGCAGGGCGCGTTCTTCTTGCCCTGTTCGAAGAGATCGCGCACCCGGCTCGCACCCACGCCAACGAACATCTCGACGAAGTCGGAGCCCGAGATCGAGAAGAACGGCACGTTGGCCTCACCGGCCACCGCGCGCGCCAGCAGCGTCTTGCCCGTGCCCGGCTGGCCGATGAGCAGCACGCCCTTCGGAATGCGGCCACCGAGCTTCTGGAATTTCTGCGGTTCCTTGAGGAAATCGATGATTTCCTGGAGCTCTTCCTTCGCCTCGTCCACGCCGGCGACGTCCTTGAACGTCACCTTCTTCTGTGAACCGGACGAGAGCTTCGCGCGGCTCTTGCCGAACGACAGGGCCTTGTTGCCCCCGCTCTGCATCTGCCGCATGAAGAAGACCCAGAAGCCGATCATCAACAGGATCGGCGCCCACATGTAGAGGAACGTCGCCCAGGGGCTGCCGGTCTCCTCCTTGGCCTCTACGACGACCTTGTTGGCGACGAGCTTGTTCCCGAGGCCCTCGTACTGGCTCGGCGCGTACGTGCGTACCCGCTCACCATCCTTGTACGAGGCGACGATCTCCTGCCCCGTGATGGTGACCTTGTCGATTTTGTTCGTGTCGAGCTGCTGTACGAACTGACTGAATGGGATGACTTCTTCGCGGCCCTGAAACGTCTGCGAGTAGTTCCAGATCAAGACCCCGACGATGACGAGCACCATCCAGAAGAGCAGGCTCCTAAGCGTCGAGTTCAAGCCTTTCCTCCTGACCGCGTGACTTGCAAGAGTAGCACGCCGGTCGTCTGCGGCTGGATTGCCAACGCCTCGCTGACTGCGAGGCCAACCACCCACGCAATCTGTCCTTGTGCAGTCGTGATGACGGGAAC
>CAYRAE010000070.1:0-11841 GCA_964422175.1 uncultured Luteitalea sp.
ACGACGTTCCGCGTCTGTGCGCCGACCGCATCGTCTGTCTCGGTGGCGATGGATGACGGCCGCGTCCATCAGATGGTGTGGCGTGACGGCGACGTGTTCGACGCACATGTCATCGGCGCGCGCGCAGGCGATCGCTACATGCTTCGCCGTGACGAGACGGACACGTGGCCCGACCCGTGCAGCCGCTGGCAACCCGACGGCGTCCATGGCGCCTCGATGCTGATCGATCCGGATGCGTTTGCATGGACTGACGCATCGTGGACGGGTGTCGCACGCCATCGCCTCGCGATCTACGAACTGCACGTGGGAACCTTCACCAGCGAGGGGACGTTCGGCGCGGCAACGGCACGGCTCCCGGATCTCGTCGCACTCGGCGTGACAGCCATCGAGCTGATGCCGATTGCCGCGTTTCCCGGCACCAGGAACTGGGGCTACGACGGCGGAGCGCTCTTCGCGCCGTCGGAACGCTACGGCCATCCTGACGACCTGCGCCGGCTCGTCGATCGCGCGCACGCGCTCGGCCTGGCCGTGCTGCTCGACGTGGTCTACAACCACCTCGGACCGGACGGGGCGTATCTCGCCGCGTGGATGCCGACCGTCTTCGGCGCCGGCGCATCGCCGTGGGGTCGCGCGATCAATCTCGATGGGCCCGGCAGCGCCGACGTGCGCCGACTGCTGTGCGACAACGCACTGTCCTGGCTCATCGAGTACCACATGGACGGCCTGCGACTCGACGCCACGCATGCGCTCGTGGACGACAGCGAAGAGCACCTGCTGGCGCAGATGGCGCGCGAGGTGGCGGCGTACGTCCCCAATCGCGAGGTCCACCTCATCGCCGAGGACGAGCGCAACCTGAACACGCTGCTGCACCCCATCGCGCGCGGTGGTGCCGGCATGACAGGCGTGTGGACCGACGACTTCCATCACGCGGTGCGCCGCCACCTCGCCGGCGATCGCGAAGCGTGGTTCGCCGACTTCACGGGAGAGATCGACGAGATCGCGACGGCCGTCCGCGACGGGTGGGTGTTCAGCGGCCAGCACGCCTCGCACTTCGGTGGCGCGCGCGGCACACCGCCGCACGACGTGCCGATCGAAGCCGCTGTCATCTGCCTGCAGGACCACGACCAGATCGGCAACAGGGCGTTCGGCGATCGTCTGCATCACGGGATCGACGTCGCGGCATGGCTCGCGGCGTCGGCCCTGCTCCTGACGGCGCCGGAGACGCCACTCCTGTTCATGGGGCAGGAATGGGCGGCGTCGACACCGTTCCTGTACTTCACCGATCACGAGCCCTGCCTCGGGCAGCAGGTGATCAATGGACGCCGCCACGAATTCAGACGGTTCTCGGCCTTTGCGAGCGACGAGGCGAGCGCACGCATCCCGAGCCCGCAGGACGTCGACACATGGCGGCGCAGCGTGCTCGACTGGGCCGAGCGCGCGAAGCCATTCCACGCACGCGTGCTGGCGCAGACGACGGCGCTGCTGGCGATTCGCGCCGCGCATCTGTCCATACCGCGCGACAGGGCATCAATCCGGTGTGACGTCGTCGGGCCGCGAGCACTGTGCCTCGCGCAGCCGAGCGCGTGCGACGGACACCTCGTCACCATCGTCAACTTCTCCGACACGCCGGTGCGATCCGTACCGTGGCCGCGCAATGTCGACGGCCGCGACGTCCGACTTCTCCACGCAACGCCGCTCACCGCGGATGCGCCGGCCACCAGCGTCAGCGTCGAGCGCGACACGATTGCGATCGATGCGCCTTCGGCACCGTACGCCGTGGTGCTCCACATTGCGGGAGTGCCGTCGTGAGCCTCACGCACGCCGCGTGGACGCCGACGAGCACGTACAGGCTCCAGCTCGGGCCGTCGGTCACGTTCGCGCACGCCGAAGCCCTCGTCCCGTACCTCGCGGCACTCGGCGTTGGTGCGCTGTATCTCTCTCCGATGCTGGAGGCGAGGCCGGGCAGCACGCACGGCTACGACATCTGCAATCACGGTGCGCTCAATCCTGACCTCGGTACCGACGACGACCTCGTACGCCTCGCGAGCACCGCGCATCGCCACGACATGCGTCTGCTCGCCGACATCGTCCCCAACCACGTGGGTGTCGATCCGCAGGCCAACGCGTGGTGGCGCGAGGTCCTGGAGAACGGCCCGTGCTCGGCGTACGCCGCGTACTTCGACATCGACTGGGAGCCGATCACGCCGCACCTGCACCAGAAAGTGCTGCTGCCGATTCTCGGCGATCAGTACGGCGCCGTGCTCGAGCGCGGGGAGCTGCAGGTCGCGTTCGACGATGGTCGTCTGCTGCTGCGTTATTTCGACACGGTCCTGCCCATCAATCCGCGGCAGGCGCCCATCGTGCTGCGACAGGCGGAGCCGCACCTGCGCGCCACGTTCGGTGAGGCGCATCCGGCGGTGCAGGAGTTCCTGAGCGTCATCGAAGGCCTGAGCAACCTGCCGCCGTACACGGACACGCAGCCCGAACGCATCGCCACACGCGCGCGGGAGAAGGAGGTCCTGCGCGGTCGGCTCGCGCGGCTCATCGCCGACACGCCCGTCGTGCTCGAGGCGATCGAAGGCGCCGTCAGGCAGGCGAACGGCAGGGCCGGCCATCCCGATTCGTTCGACGACCTGCACGCGCTGCTGGAAGCGCAGCCCTACAGGCTCGCGTCGTGGCGGACGGCCGTCGACGAGATCAACTACAGGCGCTTCTTCGACGTGAACGACCTCGCGGCCGTGTGCGTCGAGCACAGTGACGTGTTCGATGCCACGCACGTGCTCGTGGAACGCTGGCTGCGCGAAGGCATCGTCCATGCGCTGCGCGTCGACCATCCCGACGGCCTGCTCGATCCGCCGGCGTACTTCGAGCGGCTGCAGGCCCTGGCACGCACCGCCACGGCGCGCACCGCACCGATCTACACCGTCGCTGAGAAGATCCTCTCCGACGACGAACGGCTGCGCGACGACTGGGAGGTTCACGGCACGACGGGCTACGCGTTCCTGTCCGACGTGAACGGGCTGTTCCTCGATCCTGCCGGCATGCGCCAGCTGCAGCGGCTTCATGCGCGCGTCACGGGCCTTCGCGATCCGTTGCACGAGATCGTGTACGAGTCGAAGAAGCTGATCATGAGCACGACGATGTCGAGCGAGCTCGGCGTGTTGACCGCCGCCCTCGCCCGCATCGCGCGATCCGACAGGCGTACGCGCGACTTCACGCAGAGCAGCCTGCGCGAACTGCTCGTCGAATACGTCGCGTGCATTCCCGTGTACAGAACCTACGTCGGGCCGCGCGGCTGGACGCCCGACGACGAGGCCATCATCGACAGGACCATCGCCGAAGCCCGGCGGCGCAATCCCGCGACCGAGCGGTCGCTCTTCACGTTCCTGCGCGACGTCCTGCTGCCGGAGGCGGCCGACAGTGCCGGCGGCACGACCGACGACGCGATGCGCGCGCGCCGGCTCGCATTCGCGATGAAGCTCCAGCAGTACACCGGGCCGGTACAGGCCAAGGGCGTGGAGGACACCGCGTTCTATCGCTACAACGTGCTCGTCTCCACGACGGAGGTCGGCGGTGAACCGGCGCGTGCGGCGCGCGACGTCGACGAGGTGCACCGGCGCTTCACCGCGCGCGCGGCCGACACGCCGCTGGGGATGACGACACTCTCGACGCACGACACGAAGCTCGGCGAAGACGTGCGCGCGCGTCTCAACGTGCTGTCGGAACTGCCCGACGCGTGGCGCGAGACACTGGGCCGCGTGCGGCGCGCGACGTCACACCTGCGCGTGCGTCTCGCCGACACGTGGGCACCCGATCGCGGCGACGAGTATCGCTGCCTGCAGATCCTCGTCGGGTGCTGGCCGCCGGACGTGCCGGTCGAGGGTCCCGCGCCGGATGCGCTCGTCGAACGGCTGCAGGCATACATGACCAAGGCCATCCGCGAGGCCAAACGGCACACGAGCTGGCTGGCGCCGAACGACGCGTACGAGGCCGGCATGCTCGCGTACGTCGAGGGCCTGCTGCGAGGGCCGGGATCGACGCGCGCGCTTGCGGCGCTGCGTCCGCTTGCCACGCGCGTGATGCGTCATGGCGTGAGCAACGCGCTCGCGCAGACCACCATCAAGCTGACGGCGCCAGGCGTGCCGGACACGTATCAGGGCACCGAAGACTGGGCGCTGCACCTCGTCGATCCGGACAACAGGCAGCCCGTCGACTTCGACGGGCTCGCGACGCGCCTCTCACACGTGACAGCCGCGCAGCAGGCCGACAGTTTCGGTCCGGAGCAACTCGCAGCGTGGCTCGACACCTGGCAGGACGGCGACATCAAGCGGCACGTGGTGTCCACGCTGCTGCGAGCGCGGCGCACGGATCCCGATCTGTGGCTCCACGGTGCCTACGAACCGCTCGCCGTGGAAACGTCGGTCGACGCGACAGCGATGGCTTACGCACGTGTAACGTCCGCCGATCGCTGGGCCATCGTCATCGTAGGAACGCGCACGGCGCGGCTGAACGGAGCGTGGCCCGTCGGCGCCGCCTGGGCGACGTCGCGCGTCGTGCTGCCATCATCGGCGCCCTCAGGCGCATGGCGCGACCTCCTGACGGGCACCGAACACCGCCCGGTGGAGTCAGCAACGGAGCGCTGGCTCTTCCTCGCGCAGGTGCTACAGGCCGTCCCCGTCGCAGTGCTCACGAGCGGGTGAGTGCAGGAAGGCCATCGGCCTTGGGCCGTGGGCCTTCACGAAATGCCTGTCGCGCGGCAGGCACGAAGGCGGGCCGGGCTTGCGCGGTCCTGACTCAATAGGCCCAGCGCAGGAGCACTGATCCGACAGTGAAGCCGGCGCCGACGGAGGCCATGAGCACGAGGTCGCCCTTCTTCAGGCGGCCGTCCTTCACCGCATCGTGCAGCGCCAGGGGAATGGTGGCGGCCGTGGTGTTGCCGTACTCCTGGATGTTGATGACGACCTTCTCGCGCGGGACGCCGACGCGTTCCGCCGTGTTCTCGATGATGCGCTTGTTGGCCTGGTGCGACACGAACAGATCGATGTCGTCGGGTCCGATTCCGTTGCGCTCGAGAAGCCTCCGACAGATCTCCTCGTTCTTGCGGACCGCGAAGCGGAACACGGTCTGACCGTCCTGGTGGACGAAGTGCTGGCGGTTGTCGACGGTCTCGTGCGACGCGGGCAGACGCGACCCGCCTGCCGGCATGCACAGCGCGGGACCGCCGCTGCCGTCCACTTCATGCAGGAAGTCGATGATCCCGAAGCCAGAGCCCGGCGACGCCGAGACCACCGCCGCACCCGCGCCGTCACCGAACAGCACGCACGTCGTGCGGTCGGTGTAGTCGATGATGCTCGACATCACGTCGGCGCCGATCACGAGCGCGTGCCGCGCCACGCCGCTGCTCACGAAACCCGCCGCCGTCGTCAGCGCGTACGTGAACCCGGAGCACGCGGCACCGAGATCGAAACCCCACGCGCGCGTCGCGCCGATCTTGTCCTGCACGAGACACGCCGTGCTCGGGAAGATGGTGTCCGGCGTCGTCGTGCCGACGACGATGAAGTCGATGTCCTCGGGGCCGATGCCGGCCTTCGCAATGGCCTCGCGTGCGGCTTCGGCCGCCAGGTCCGATGTCGCCACGCCGGGATCGACGATGTGGCGCTTGCGGATACCGGTGCGCTGGAGGATCCACTCGTCGCTCGTCTCGACCATCTTCTCGAGGTCGGCGTTGGTCAGCGTGCGCGGCGGCAGGTACGTGGCCAGGCCGCTGATGCAGGGTTGGATCGTCGACTGGCCGCCGCTGAACACTCCGTGCGGGCGGGCCGCGGGCCTGGTCACCACAGACGCGTATCCTTTCCGGGCTCCTCGAGCCCGAAGAACTCGTAGGCACGCCGCGTCACCATGCGGCCGCGGGGCGTGCGTTCGAGGAAGCCCATCTGCATGAGGAAGGGCTCGTAGATGTCTTCGATGGCGTCGCGCTCCTCGCCGAGCGCCGCCGCCAGCGTGTTCACGCCGACCGGGCCGCCATCGAACTTCTCGATGATCGTCCGCAGGAGCCGGCGATCGACCTCGTCGAACCCGTGCGCGTCGACTTCGAGCAGCGTCAGCGCCGCGCGCGCCACGTCGAGCGTCACGGACCCGTCAGCACGCACTTGCGCGTAGTCGCGCACGCGCCGCAGCAGGCGATTGGCGATGCGGGGCGTGCCGCGCGAACGGCGCGCCACTTCCGATGCCGCAGCGGGATCCATCGTCACGCCCAGAATGCGCGCCGAGCGCGTCACGATCTCGATCATGTCGGCTTCGGTGTAGTAATCCAGCCGATGGACGAGGCCGAATCTGCTGCGCAGCGGAGCGGTGAGCAAACCCGTACGCGTTGTCGCCGCGACGAGCGTGAACGGCTGCACCGGCACCTTCACCGATCGCGCGCCAGGCCCCTGCCCGATGACGATGTCGAGCTCGTAGTCCTCCATCGCGGGATAGAGGATCTCCTCGATGGCCGGAGACAGCCTGTGGATCTCGTCGATGAACAGCACCTCGTGGCGCTGCAGCGTCGTGAGGATGGCGGCCAGATCGCCAGGACGCTCGATCACGGGACCTGACGACGCCTTCATCGACACGCCGAGCTCGTTCGCGATCACGTGCGCCAGCGTCGTCTTGCCGAGACCCGGAGGACCTGATACGAGCACGTGATCGAGCGCTTCGTCGCGCTGCCGCGCGGCGGCGATCGCCACCTGGAGGTTCTCGCGCACGCGATCCTGGCCGATGTACGCGTCGAGCGTCCGTGGGCGCAGGCCAGCCTCGTACTGCGCCTCGTCGTCGGCCACGCGGCCACTCAGCACGCGCGGATCCTGCATGTCGCGATCGGCGGTCATGCGCGCGCCAGCCTGCCGAGCGCCTGCCGCAAGGCCTCGTCGAAGGTGGCCGACGGCTGCGCCTTCAAGACGTCACCAACGGCTTTCTCGACCGTCGGACGCGGATATCCGAGATTGACGAGCGCCGACAGCAGGTCGGCACGAACCGCTCCGCCGGGCGTCGCGGCATCCTGCGCGACGGGCATCGCCGCGGGCAGTCGATCGCGCAGTTCGAGGACGATGCGTTCGGCGGTCTTGCGGCCGATGCCGGGGATGGCGGTGAGGCGCGCGGGTTCGTTGCCCTGCACGGCCGCCACCAGATCGCCGGGCGCCACACCCGACAGCACCGCGAGCGCCACCTTCGGACCGATGCCGTTCACCGAGATGAGTCGCTCGAAGATCTGCTGTTCCAGCGCGGTGAGGAAGCCGAAGAGCGCGATCTGCTCCTCGCGGACGTGCGTGTGAATCCGCAGCGCGACGTCGGTGCCGACGTCGCCGAGCCGGCCGTACGTGGACAGCGGCACCTGCACGTCGTAGCCGACGCCACCGACATCCACGATCACTCGCGGCGGCTGCTTCTCCGTCAGCCGCCCGCGCAGCGCGGCGATCACCGGTGCTCCAGATCTTCGGGGCGCATCTGCCGCCAGCTCGTGACGCGCCGGCCGCGCGCGAACGGCGAGGCGTCGACGTGCGACACCTGAAGCGAGGAGGTGTGCGCGTGACAGATGGCCACGGCGAGGGCGTCCGAGGCGTCGTAGGGTTTCGGGGGCGCTTCGAGGCCGAGGAGCATGGTGACCATCTGCTGCACCTGCGCCTTCTCCGCGCGTCCGAAGCCGACCACGGCGCGCTTCACTTCCGCGGGGGCATACTCCACGACGGGCAGCCCCTGCTGCGTGGCCGCGAGCAGCAGCACGCCGCGCGCGTGCGCGAGCGCGAAGGCGCTGCGGGTGTTCAGACCGTGGAAGAGACTCTCGATGGCCACGCAGTCGGGCCTGAACGCGGCAAGTCGATCGACGAGTTCGTGGTGCAGGACCTGGAGTCGCTCCGGGAAGCCGCGCCCGGCGGGCGGCACGATGGCCCCGCTGCAGACGAGCGCCCAGCGGCTGCCGCTGGACTCGATGCAGCCGTACCCCGTGCGCACCGATCCGGGATCGATCCCGAAGATCCTCATGCCATCGAGGCCTCGATCTCCTTCTCCTCGATGTCGAAGTTCGACCACACCTGCTTGACGTCGTCGTGGTCGTCGAGCGCGTCCATCAGCTTCAGCATCTGCTGCGCCGTCTTGCCCTCGAGCTTGATCGTGTTCTTCGGCAGCATCGCCATGGCCTGCGCCGTGGACGGCTCCACGCCGAGCTGCTTCACGGCCTCGAGCACGGCTTCATAGCCCGAGATGTCAGTCGTGATGCCCCACGTGTCGCCATCGTCGGCCATGTCGTCGGCGCCGGCATCGAGCACCGCCCCCATCAACGCCTCTTCGGCGGCGGCGGTCTTGTCGACCACGATGTAGCCCTTGCGCTCGAACATCCAGGCCACGCTGTTGGTCTCGCCGAGGCTGCCGCCGAACTTGGTGAGCATGTGCCGCAGCTCGCCCACGGTGCGGTTGCGGTTGTCCGTGAGGGTCTCGACGATGACGGCGGCGCCGCCGGGGCCGTAGCCCTCGTAGGTGATCTCCTCGTAGTTGACGCCGTCTTCCTCGCCCGTGCCGCGTCGAATCGCCCGCGCAATGTTGTCATTGGGCATGTTGACGGACTTGGCTTCCGCGATCACGGTGCGGAGCCGCGGGTTCATCGCCGGGTCGCCTCCGCCGCTACGTGCCGCGACGGACAGTTCCTTGATGATGCGCGTGAAGATCTTGCCGCGCTTGGCGTCGAGCGCGCCCTTCTTGTGCTTGATGGTGTGCCATTTCGAGTGGCCGGACATCTCTGGAACTCCTCGGCAGAACGTCGTAGAACCGTGGGATTTTAGCACGCCGGCTTGCGGGCGATGAGCAGCCAGACGTCGGCCCGGCGGTCCCACGGCGTGCCCCGGTAGTCGCCGAGGACGGCCTCCACCTGGAAGCCGGCGCGCTCGAGTCGAGCCGCAATCGCCGGAAGCGGCAGTGTCCTGAACCGAATCGTGAACGGCGTCACCTGACGCGTCTTGCCGTGCCCCTCGATGTACTCCTGCTCGAACGTGGTGACGCCCTTGTCGCGGTCCTGCCTGACCGTCTCGCGGAGGGTGATGGGCAGGCCCCGGGGGCCTGCCGGACTGAAGAACACGATTTTCCTCGTGTACTCCCGCCAGCGGGGAACGTCGGGCACGAGGTCCACGCCGAGCACGCCGCCCGGCTCGAGCACGCGCCACGCCTCGCGGATGGTACGCCCCAGCACCACGTCGCTGAGGAGCGACTGGAGCATGCCGTACGGCGCCATGACGAGGCGGAAGCTCCCGTCGGCGAAAGGGAGTTGCGTGATGTCGCCGCGGGCAAGGGGCGGTCGCGTGGTGCGCGATCGCCTGGCGCGGGGTCCGACGCGCTGCAACATCTCAGCCGTGCGATCGACGCCGACGATGGGGATGCCGTGGCGATGGAGCGGCACCGTCAGCCGGCCAGTACCGCTGCCGAGTTCGAGCACGCGCCCGCCCGTCTGCGTGGCAAGCTGGCGCCAGAACCCCACATCCCGCCGCCCCATCGTCCGCGCGTTCTCCCAGTCGTAGAACGGCGCGTACGCCCCCCATCCTTCATGGCCCGATGGCATCGCGTCAGTGTAGCCGCCGCGGGGGCGGTCACAGGGCCGCCACCTGCGGACGGCAACGGGCAACCGGCAACGGGCAACCGGTTAGCGCCTGGGGCGCTGCGCCAATGTGGCGATGAGGAGGGCGTGCTGTACTTCGACGAATGCGGCGCCCTGGGTGTCGGCTTCCTCGCGATACGCCTTCACGGCGTCGAGGAGGCGACGTCCGTCCGCTTCGCGGCCTGGCGTGGCTGCAAGCGCCGTGGCGGCGCGCTCGCGTGCGTCCCACACTCCGGGTGGCGGTGCACCAAGTCTCGATTCGGAGACCGGGAGCGCTTCCACCGACAGCGGTTCCATGCCCGCGTCGCGCAGCCACGGCGCCGCGTGAACGCCCAGGCGCGCCGGCGCGCCAGCCACGCGCGTACGATGCCAGTCACCGAGCGTCTCCGAGGCCACGGCGAACGCGCGCTCACCGGCAGGCGTGCCGCTGAACCAGTACCGCGCCTCGTGATCGGGCTCGACGACGAGGATGCGGCCGCCGGGCCTCACGAGCGCGGCCAGTGCGGCGACGGCAGCCTCCGGATCACGCAGGTGCTGCAGGACGCCGATGCACAGCACGGCATTCGCACTCGCCGGCGCAACAGGGAGCGCGCGGAGGTCGCCAGCAACGGCATGGAGACGCACGTCCACGTCTCCGGCGAGCTCACGCGTGTGCCGCGCGCGATCCTCGATCACGTCGAGCGACACGACGTCGAGACCCGGCGTGGCCAGCGCGAGCGCGACATCGATCTCGCCGTTGCCGCAGCCCACATGGATGAAGCGCTCACCGGGATCGCATCGCAAGTGGCGGCTCACCCACTGCGTCCATCGCGTGGTCCACCAGCGATCGCGGAGGTGCTTGAGCGTGTAGGAGGTGAGTGCGTCGATGTCGCGAGACATCAGTGCGCGGCCTTGTCGGGCGCCGGTGCCGAGGCGTAGAAGTCCTCGATGAAACGATGGCCGTACGCGTCGAGCAACGCGTTGACGCGATCGGGCGTCGCGGCGCGCACGATGAGACCCGCGTGATGCGCCATGTCGATGCGCTGCACGATCTCCGGGTCGGCATACGCCGACGTGTCGGGGTGCTCCTGCCGCGCGAGCGAGAGCACGAGACCCGCGTAGTCGTCCGTGTGCGGAGGCACGTCGTAGTGGCCGTGCTCGCCGGCGATCTCGACTTTCGCCCACTCGCACCAGAGATTCAGCCCCGTCGCGGCGGCGATGACGTCCACGATGAACGCGCCGCCCACGCGCGATGCCGTCTCGAGGAAGTAGAACCGTCCGTCGGCGGCGGCCCTGATGAACTCGGTGTGCGTCACGCCGCGCACGAGGCCGAGCGTGTCGAGGAGGTGTCGATTGAGCTCGTCGAGCTCGCGCGCCTCGTCAGACGCCCTGTCGAGCGTGCTCGTGGTGAAGACGCCGCCGTGGTGCGCCACGGTCCACGGCGGCGATCCATAGCGATGCGACGCCGTGAACAGCACCTCGCGATGCGAAACGATCGCGTCGACGTGGAAGATGTCGCCGGGTACGAACTGCTCGATGAGCGAGAACGCGCGCATGTCGCCGAGGTCGTCGATGTACCGCCACGCCTCATCGCGCGTGGTGGCCTTGCGGATGCCGATGGCCGCCGCCTGCGATCGCGGCTTCACGAGCCAGGGGCCAGGCACGTGGTCGAGGAAGTCGTTGACGTCGGCGTCGTTGAAGAGCGGAGTGAACGGCGGCACCAGGATGCCGTGATCGTGCGCCTTGATCCGCATCGCGAGCTTGTCGCGGAAGTAGCGTGCCGTGGTCTCGCCCATGCCCGGCACGCGCAGGTGCTCGCGAATCAGTGCGGCGGTCTCGACGTCGAAGTCGTCGAGCGCGACGATGCGGTCGAAGCGGTGCGTGCGCGCCACATGGCTCACGCCCTTGAGCAGATCCTCGCGGGAGATGTCGACGGGGATGGCGAAGAGCTCGTCGATCGCCTCGCGCGGCCAGCTCGCGGCGTGCTGCAGCGCGTCAGTGGTGAGGAGCAGTACGGTGCAACCCTGTCGCTTGCACTCGCGCAGGAAGTCGGCGCCCTTCTCGTAGGTTGCGACGCAGAGGACCGTCAACGGCTCGGATGCAGTCATGACGTGCAGCGCATCTTAGCAGCCAGCGGATCAGTCCAGTGCTGCCAGTTCGCCCGGCACGATCGGACGCGTGCGAGGGAGGCGACCCTTGTACGCCAGGTAACCCATGAAGGCCAGCGTACCGACGAACGCCGC
>CAYRAE010000071.1:0-3322 GCA_964422175.1 uncultured Luteitalea sp.
GATCCGCGAGACGGTCCTCACGCGGCTCGATCAGTTCGTGATCATGGAAGACGTCACGATTCAGGACGTCTCCGCTTCGATCGGCTGCCTGACGGTGCTCGGGGCGCGATCGACTGCGACAGTCGCACACGTCACGGGCGTGGACGCCGCGACGCTCGACGCGCTGGCCGAGTACGCCCATGTCGCGACCGAGGGCGGAGCCGCGTTGGTCGCCGCGACGCGCGAGTTCGGCGTGCCGGGCTTCGACCTGCTCGCGGATCCGGCGACGCTCGCGGGATGGCGCGCGGCGCTGGAGGCGGCTGGCGTGAAGGAGGCGGAGGCGGGCGTGCTCCACACGGCGCGCATCGAAGCGGGGAGGCCGCGCTTCGGTATCGACATGCACGACGACACGATCCCGCTCGAAGCCGGTCTCGAATCGCGCGCGGTCAGCTTCGACAAGGGTTGCTACGTGGGGCAGGAGGTGGTCATCCGCATCCTGCACCGCGGGCAGGGACGCGTGGCGCGCCGTCTCGTGTGGGTCGAGCACGTGCCGTGCGGGCCGGATCGGCCGCTGTGGGAGCCGGGGGCCGAAGTCAGGCTCGGCGACAAGGTCGTGGGCAAGGTGGGAAGTGCGTGCTGGTCGCCCTCGCGCGGAGGCCTGCTCGGTATCGCGATGGTGCATCGCGACGCGTTCACGCCCGGCACCGTCGTCTCCATCGACGGACTCGACGCGACTGTCAGGGCCCTCCCCTGATGCGCTCCATCGTCGTCAGCGCGGCAGTCATCGCGAGGGACGGGGCGTTCCTGCTGACGCGTCGTGCGAAGGACTCGCATCTCGGTGGAAAGTGGGAGTTCCCGGGAGGAAAGGTCGAGCCCGGCGAGAGCCTCGAGAACGCGCTCGTGCGCGAGATCCGCGAAGAGCTCGCGTGCGCCGCGACCATAGGACAGCATGTCCTCACTACTCGACACGCCTACGAAGAGGTCCACGTCGAGCTGCACTTCTTCGCTGTGACAATCGAAGGCGAGCCGGTGCCGCAGCTCGGTCAGGAGATGCGCTGGGTGCCGAGGCAGGACCTCGGCGTGCTGCCATTACCCGAGGCAGACGCCGAGCTCGTGGCGCTGCTCACGCGACAGGCCGAGACGTGATGTGGACGCAGTGCTTCCGCATCGGGCACGTGGTGCAGAGCGGCTTGCGTGCCGTGCAGACAGTGGCGCCGAAGTCCATGAGTGCCTGGTTGAAATCGAAGACGTGCTTGTGGGGCAGGACCGTGCGAGACACCGTCCACAGGTGTTTGCGCATGGCGTGCGACTTCGCGTCGCCAGTGCCGACGAAGACACGGAACAGCACGCGTGCCACGTTGGTGTCGAGGATCGCCGCGCGCTTGCCGAACGCGAAGCTCATGACGGCGCCGGCCGTGTAGGCGCCGATGCCCTTGAAGGAGAGCAGCGTGTCCTCGTCGGACGGCAGCTGCCCGCCGTACTGCGTCACCGCTTCACGGGCGATCGATTGCAGCCGGCGCGGCCTGATGTTGTAGCCGAGCGGACGCCACGTCTGCACGACGTCGTGCTCGGGCGCCGAGGCGAGCGCCTCGAACGACGGATACTTCTCCAGCCATTCGAGGTACTTGGGCAGCACGCGATCCACCTGCGTCTGCTGGAGCATGATCTCGGAGACGAGGATGTGGTACGGGTCGCTGGTCCGCCGCCAGGGAAGGTCGCGGCCTTGCGCGCGATACCACGTCAGCAACTGCGTCCTGAATCGTCGTCGGGCCGGCGGCGATGGCGTGTGGAGCATGCGCGATGGTCTATGGCCGACGGCCGACGGCCGATGGCCGATGACCGATGACCGACTGCCGATGGCCGACGGCCGACGGCCGATGGCCGATGGCCGATGGCCGACAGTGAACCACCTAATGATGCCCCATCACGAGAGCTACGCGCGGTGCCAGGCGATTGCGGCCGCGCACTACGAGAACTTCCCGGTGGCGTCGCGCCTCGTGCCGGCGCGGATGCGGCCGCACATCGCCGCCGTGTACGCCTTCGCGCGCGCGGCTGACGATTTCGCCGACGAGGGACAGGCCGGCGAGCAGGAGCGCCTGGCGTGGCTCGAGGCGTGGCGCGGCCTGCGGGAGGCTGGTGCTGCCGCCGCGCCGACGGCACCGGCTGTCGGGCATGTGTCAGCCGCCGACGTGCAGGCGACGTTCGTCGCCACGCACGACACCATCGCGCGCTGCGACCTCGATCCCGCCCTGTTCGACGACCTCGTATCCGCTTTCGCACAGGACGTGACCACCACGCGCTACGACACGTGGGACGCCGTGCTCGACTACTGCCGGCGATCGGCCAATCCGGTGGGCCGCCTGGTACTTGGCATCGCCGGCGTGCGCGACGCCGACGCACTGCGCCAGTCGGACGCCGTGTGTACGGCGCTCCAGTTGACCAACTTCTGGCAGGACCTCGGTGACGACTGGCGCCTCCGCCAGCGGTTGTACGTGCCTGCCGACGTCATGGGCCGCCACGGTGCGACGACGGCCGCGCTCGATACCGGCGCCCCCGACGCCGCCTGGCGTGCGGTGCTCGACGACCTCGGTGAGAAGACGATGACGCTGTTCGCGGAGGGCAGGGCCGTGTCCGAGGCGGTGCGCGGACGATTGCGATACGAGCTGCGAGCCACCTGGCTCGGCGGCACCACGATCCTGCGCCGCACGCTCCACGTCCGTCACCGCTCGCTCGACGAGCGACCGGCCCTCTCGCGCGGCGACCTCCTCCGTATCGCCGCCACAGCCTGGCTCCGGAAGCCCGCGGGCTAGAATCAGGCGGTCAGTGGGTCGCGACACCAACTTCGCCTACTCGTTCCTCGCCCTTCCGCCCGATCGCCGTACCGCGATCACGGCGGTGTGGGACGTGTGCCGTGCGATAGACGATGAGGTGGACGAGCACGAGGAGCGGTCTCTTGCGGAACGCCGCGCGGGGCTCGACCGCTGGCGCGAGGAGATTGACGCATGCTTCGACGATGGCGAGCCTCGCACGCCGGAGGGGCTCGCCCTGAAGGACGTGACGGCACGGTTCCCCCTGCCACGACACGCCTTCGAGCAGCTGATCGACGGGTGCGCGATGGATCTCGAGCCGACGCGGTTCGCGTCGTTCCCCGACCTCCGTGTGTACTGCTACAAGGTGGCGTCGACTGTCGGCCTGATCTGCATCGAGATCTTCGGCTACGACAACCCGAAGACGCGCGAGTATGCCGAGGAACTCGGACTCGCTCTCCAGCTCACGAACATCCTGCGTGACGTGCCGTCGGACCTGGCGCGCGGACGGCTGTACCTGCCGCTCGACGAGCTCG
>CAYRAE010000071.1:3422-9394 GCA_964422175.1 uncultured Luteitalea sp.
GACGTGCCGTCGGACCTGGCGCGCGGACGGCTGTACCTGCCGCTCGACGAGCTCGAGGTCCACGGCGTCACCGAAGAAGATCTCCGCGAAGGGACGCTCACGCCGGCGATTGCGTCGCTGCTCGAACGGCAGGCGGCGCGCGCGCGCGATCAGTTCGCACGAGCGGACGCGCTCCTGCCGCCGGAGGACGCGCGTCGTCTGGTCGCGGCCCGCATCATGGGGGCGATCTACGGCGAGTTGTTGAGTCGTATCGCCGCGCGCGGGTACGACGTGTTCTCCTGGCGCGCGCGAGTGTCGCGCTTCCACAAGGCGCGTCTCGCGTTGGTCACGTGGTTGCGCACGGTCGTGTCGTCGCCGGCGTCGGCAGGGGTCCGCGTCGCGAAATGACGTCGCCTGACGTGATCGTGATCGGCGCTGGATGCGCCGGGCTGTCGGCGGCCTGCGCGCTGGCCGATCGTGGCGCGCGCGTACTGGTCCTCGAAGCGCGAGGGCAGCTCGGGGGGCGCGCGACGGCCTTCCTCGATCGCGAGTCTGGCGAGTACGTCGACAACGGCCAGCACGTCCTGCTCGGCTGCTACCACCAGACCAAGCAGTACCTGGCTCGCGTTGGCGCCTCCGACGCCGTGCAGTTCCAGAAACAGCTCGCGTTCACCTGCGTCGACGCGCATGGCGTCGTGTCACGGCTCGAGTGTCCCGACTGGCGGCCGCCGCTGCACCTGGCCGGCGGACTGCTGCGCTGGCGCGCGCTCGGCTGGGGCGATCGACTGGCCGCCGCGCGGATCGGGAACGGCCTGGCTGCCGCGCGTCGCACCGTCACGCATGGCGCGCCCGCGCCAGTGCTCCCAGGGGAGACGGTGGGCGCGTGGCTGGCGCGGTACGGGCAGACGCCGCGCCTGGTGGCGTTGCTGTGGGAGCCGCTGGCCGTTGCGGCGCTGAACCAGTCGGTGGCCGAGGCGCAGGCGGCGCCGTTCGTGCGCATCCTGGGGCAGATCTTCAGTGACGACCCGTCGGATGCCGCGCTCGGCATGCCCACGCGCCCGTTGCACGAGGTGTTCGGCGAGCCGGCGCGTGCGTTCATCGAGGCGCGCGGCGGGCAGGTGAAGCTCGACGCGCTGGCGCGCGTGGTCGTGGCCGGCGATCGCGTTGGCTACGTCGACACGCGAGGCACGTCGATCAGGGCCGCGACGGTCATCGTCGCCGTCCCGTGGTTCGGCCTGCCCGCCGTGTTCCGGGGCAGCGAGCAGGGCGCGTTGCGCGGGTTGCTGGAAAGCGAGGCCGCGCGTGCGTCATCGTCGATCGTCTCGGTGAACCTGTGGCTGGAGCGTGCGGCGCTGCCGTCGCCGCTCGTGGGGCTGCCTCAGCGGACCTTTCAGTGGATGTTCGACAAGCGCTGGGCGTTCGGCGAGTCGGCGAACCATTTCACGCTCGTGGCGAGCGGTGCCGACGCCGTGCTGCGGCGCACCAACGAGGAACTCGCCGACCTCGCGCTGCGCGAGGCCACCGACGCGTTACCGGGGCTGCGACAGGCGAAAGTTCAGCGTATCCGTGTGGTCCGCGAGCCGAACGCGACGTTCTCGCTGGCGGCCGGCCAGCCGTCGCGCCCGGGCCCGTACACGCCGGTGCAGGGCCTGCTGCTCTCGGGTGACTGGACCGATACGGGCCTGCCCGCGACGATCGAAGGCGCCATCGTCTCGGGTCACGCGGCTGCCATTGCCGTGGCCTGAGGTCCCCGCGCTACAATTCCCGGCGGGCCGTCGTTCTTCGCCCCCAGTTCCTCACGTTCCAGGTACCTTCATGACCGCTACCATCACACCGACGTCCGAGATCCACGCGCTGCTTGGCGCCGATGCCGAAGCCCTCCTCACGTACGAGGCCAAGGGGTTTCCGAAGGACACCCTGCACCTGCCGGGTCCCGACTACATCGACCGCGTCTTCGCGCACACGGACCGATCGCCGAGCGTGCTGCGCAACTACGCGCAGATCCTGAACACGGGCCGTCTGGCCGGCACCGGCTACGTCTCGATCTTCCCCGTCGACCAGGGCGTCGAGCACTCCGCCGGCTCGAGCTTCGCGCTCAACCCCCTGTATTTCGACCCCGAGAACATCGTGAAGCTGGCGTACGAGGGCGGCTGCAATTGCGTCACCTCCACGCTCGGGGTGCTCGGATCGGTGGCGCGCAAGTGGGCGCACAAGATCCCGTTCATGGTGAAGTTGAACCACAACGAGTTCCTGAGCTACCCGAACCGCTACGACCAGGTGATGTTCGCCACCGTCGAGCAGGCGTTCGAGATGGGCGCGATCGCGGTGGGCGCCACCGTGTACTTCGGTTCGGAGGAGTCCACGCGGCAGATCCAGGAAGTGAGCGCGGCGTTCGCGCGCGCGCACGAGCTCGGGATGCTGACGGTGCTCTGGTGCTACACGCGCAACCCCGCGTTCAAGACCAAGGACATGGACTACCACGTGTCGGCCGACCTTTCGAGCCAGGCCAACCACCTCGGCGTGACGATCGAGGCCGACATCATCAAGCAGAAGATGCCGGAGAACAACGGCGGCTACAACGCGCTGAAGTTCGGCAAGACGCACCCGAAGGTCTACAGCGATCTGATCCCCGGTGACCACCCGATCGAGATGACGCGCTACCAGCTCGCCAACTGCTACATGGGTCGCATCGGCCTCATCAACTCGGGCGGCGCGAGCACGGCCAACGACTTCGCGGAGTCGGCGCGGACGGCGGTGATCAACAAGCGCGCCGGCGGCATGGGCCTGATCCTCGGCCGTCGCGCCTTCCAGCGCCCGTTCGCCGACGGCGTCAAGCTGCTCAACCTGCTCCAGGACGTGTACCTGGACAAGACGATCACGATCGCCTGATGCTCTTTGCCGGTTGCCTGCCGCGCCGTAGCCCGACCACGCGTGGAGCGCGAAGTCGGGCGAAGGCGGGCCGGTGCCCCATGTCCGGTTGCCCGTTGCCGGTTGCCGGTTGCCGAGACGTTCTGCCATGTCCATCCTGAAAGTCGCCCGCATGGGCCATCCGGTGCTCCGCGCGCGTGCGCGGGCGCTCGATCCGTCGGAAGTGCGGGCGGCGGTGATGCAGAAGTTCATCGACGACATGATGGACACCATGCTCGAGTACGAGGGCATCGGTCTTGCCGCACCGCAGGTCCATGAAGGCGTGCGCCTGTTCGTCGCCGGCCTCGACGATGGGCAGGGCAAGCTGCGCGTGACGCCGTTCGTCAACCCGGTGATCACGCCGCTGTCGGACGCGACGGCCGAGGACTGGGAGGGCTGCCTCAGCATCCCCGACATCCGCGGCCGCGTGCCGCGGCACACGCACATCCGCGTCGACGCCCTCGATCGCAAGGGCAAGCCGTTCCAGATGGAGCTGCGCGACTTCCAGGCCCGCGTCGTCCAGCACGAGACAGATCACCTCGACGGCGTGCTGTTCTTCGATCGCATGTCGACGTTCGGATCGCTGACGTTCCTCGAGGAGTACTCGCGCTACCACCGCAGCCCCAGCGCCGACGAGGAGGACGAGTAAGCCATGGCCTACCATGCGGAGGTCCTCCTCGACAGCGTCAACCCGGCGGGTCAGCGGCTGACGACGTTCGTGCTGCGGTTCCCGCGGTTCGTGCTGTCGGAGTTCAACACGCACCGCATGTTCTCGCGCAACGCGTCGAGCTCGCGCGCGATCCCCACGACGAAGCTGATGCAGCAGTTGCGCGAGGATCCCGTCGTGCCCGTGGAGTGGGGACGCAACCAGGCGGGGATGCAGGCGCGCGACGTGCTCGACGCCGGTGCCGCGTCTGCCGCCGAGGCCGAGTGGCTTGCCGCGCGCGATGCGGCGCTCGCGCACGCCGAACAGCTCCGCGCCATCGGCGCGCACAAGCAGATCGTCAATCGCGTGCTCGAACCGTGGATGTGGACGAGCGTGATCGTGTCGTCGACCACGTACGACAACTTCTTCACGCTGCGCTGTCATCCCGACGCGCAGCCCGAGATCAAGCGGCTCGCGGACATGATGCGCGAGCGCTTCGCGGCGTCAACGCCGGTTCCTCACGCGGCCGGCGAATGGCACCTGCCGTTCATCGGACCGGACGACGAGGTGCTGGCGATCGAGGAGCGCAAGCAGGTGTCGGTCGCACGCTGCGCGCGCGTCAGCTACCTCACGCACGTCGGCACGCGCGACATCGACGCCGACATGCGGCTCTATCGTCAGTTGCTCGACGCGGGCCACTGGTCGCCATTCGAGCACGTTGCCGTTGCGGCGGGCGATGACGCGCGCTTCAACAACTTCAGCGGCTGGCAGGCGTATCGCCACCAGATGGAGCAGGCGCGTACGCTGGTGCTGAGCGAGGCGGCCCCCGCGTGAGCACGCCGTCGTTCAGGTTCTCGACCAGCCTTCGCGTGCGATGGGCTGACTGCGACGCGTTCGGTCATCTCAACAACGCCAGCTATCTCTCGTATTTCGAGGAGGCGCGGCTCGACTACTGGAACGCCGTCGTCCCCGACATCCCGTTTCCGGGGATGGCGCTCGTCCATGCGTCGGTCGACTTCAAGGGACAGGCGTATCCGGGCGACATGCTGTCGATTGCCGCGGCCGTCACCGAGCTGAAGACGACGAGTTTCTGGGCGTCGTACGAAGTGCGGCGCGGGGATGCCGTGGTGGCAGTGGGCCGGACCGCGCAGGTGTTCTTCGATTACGCCAGTCAGAAACCCACGCCGATCCCCGACGACTTCCGCGCGCGCATCGTCGCGTACGAGGGAATTGCGGCCGGCGGCCCCGATCGGGAGCGGTGACGCATGACACAGGACATCCAGCCAGGCGAGATCGGGTGGGTCGACCTCACCGTCGACGACGCGACGCAGGTGCGTGACTTCTACAGGGCCGTCGTCGGGTGGGAATACCGCGAGGTGGAGATGGATGGCGGCTACGCCGACTACGCCATGACCAACCTCGAGGGCCGGGACGTGACGGGCATCTGCCACGCGAAGGGCATCAACGAGGGGATCCCGGCCCAGTGGCTCGTGTATTTCACGGTGCTCGATCTGCAATTCGCCGTTGACGAGGCGCAGGCCAACGGGGGCACCGTGCTCCGGCCGCCGACGGACATGGGGGCCGGCCAATTCGCCGTGATCCGCGACCCGGCGGGGGCGGTATGCGCCCTGTTCCAGGCCGCGTCAGGCACCCCCTGAAAATACCCCTTGACGGCCTTGTGAAAGATTTCACATAATGCATCCCAAGCTGAGGGTCGACGGGCATCCGTTCCAAACACCTTCAATCCCTTCTGGAAGCGACCTCTTTCGGAAGGGTTGGTGAGCCTTCGTAGTTCAGGCCCGCCTGGTCAAGTACTTCCTCGTAATAATCCTCCATACAGTGCCTGGCGCCCTCAGCTGCTCTTCCTCGCGCCAGCTCCATCAGCACGCCACCATCGCAGGACACCGAACCGCACCACGCGGACGTGATCGATGCGCTACACGCGGCTGACAGCTCCACACGATTCACCATTCGCTCAGGGCTCCGTTCACGCGTATCTCGTGCACGGCGCCGTGCCCACGCTCGTCGACGCACCGTCTGCGACGCCTGCGTTCCTCGACGAAATCGCCGAGGCGCTCACGGCAGCGGGCGACGGTCCGCTCGCGCAGGTGATCGTCACGCACGGCCATCCGGATCACATCGACGGCGCGGCGGGCATCCACGCGCGCTGGCCGCAGGCAGTCTTCCGCAAGCGCGCGCCACTGCCCGTCGCTGACGAGGTCGGCTGGCAGGTGGTGGAGAAGGAGCCGATGATCGCCGTCGGCGACACGCAGATGTGGATGATCGCCACGCCGGGACACGCGCCAGACCATGCGTGCCTGTTCGACGTGCACGAAGGCATCCTGATCGGCGGCGACATCGCGATGAACGGCAGCACCATGGCCATCCCGGCCGACCATGGCGGCAGCCTGCGCCAGTACATGGCCTCGCTGCACGCCGT
>CAYRAE010000071.1:9494-11826 GCA_964422175.1 uncultured Luteitalea sp.
CTGATGCTGCTGTATCGCACCCAGCAGGGACTCGTCCTCGTCACGGGCGGACGATCGCTGCACCTGCCGACGCTCACCTTCGACACGCTTCTCCAGAATCCAGACCCGTTCGCGCTGCTCGCATCGCACGCCGCTGATGCAGACGAGGTCGACGGCGCGACCCCGCAGGTGATGCTCGCGCCGATCGGATCGCAGGACGTCTGGGCGGCCGGCGTGACCTACTACAGGAGCCGCGACGCGAGGATGGACGAGGCGCGCGAGAGCGGCGCCGCGACGTTCTACGACCGTGTGTACGAAGCCGAGAGACCCGAGTTGTTCTTCAAGAGCACGGCGGCCCGCGTGGTGGCGCCAGGCGGCGTGGTGCGCGTGCGACGCGACTCGACGTGGTCGGTGCCGGAACCGGAACTCGTGCTGGTGATCAACGCCGCCGGCACCGTGATCGGATACACGGCCGGCAACGACATGAGCGCCCGCGACATCGAAGGCGAGAATCCGCTGTATCTGCCGCAAGCCAAGATGTACGACGGCAGCTGCGCTCTCGGTCCGGCGGTCCTCGTCACGCCGCGTCTGCCGGACGCAAACACCGCGATCGGGCTCCGCATCACGCGCGGCGGCCGCGTCGCGTTCGAAGGCGAGACGACGACAGGACGGATCAAGCGCGGATTCGACGAGTTGGTGGGCTGGCTCAGGCGCGAGACGACGTTCCCCGTCGGCGTCTACCTGTTCACTGGCACCGGGATCGTGCCGCCCGACGATTTCACGCTCGCCAGCGGCGACGAAATCGCCGTCACGATCGACGGCATCGGCACGCTGGTCAACAGTGTCGAGTGACGGCCATCGGCCTTGGGCCTTGGGCCATCGGCCATCGGCCATCGGCCATCGGCCATCGGCCATTGGCCATCGGCCATCGGCCATCGGCCTTGCGGGCTTGGCTTGCCGGCCCGTGGGCCATGCGGCCGGACCCTGCCTACCGCCACAGATGGGAGGGCCGGCTCTCCGAGCCCGGCCTGTGGGCTACTCGGCCCGTCAGGCGTCGGCTGCGCGGGCGGCGCTTCCCGCGCGCGTGGCGGTGATCCACGCCTCCATGTGACCCATGTAGCGTTCGAGCGCCACGCGACCGGCGCGTGTGAGCACGTACTCGCTGCGCGGCAGGCGCCCTTCGAACGTCTTCGTGCAGGCGATGTACCCCGCATCCTCGAGTTTGCGCGCGTGCACGCTGAGGTTGCCGTCGGTGGTGCGCAGCAGGATCTTCAGGTCGTTGAACGACAGCTTCTCCTGCGCCGCGAGCGTGCTCACGATTGCCAGGCGCAGCCGCTCGTGAATCAGCTTGTCGAGGTTGAGCGGCGACGAGGGGTCGGTATGTGAATCGATCGACCGCACTCGCGGTCGGAAACCACGCAGTCGGCCCACAGGCACATCGTCCTGTGTCCTGAGTCGTTCTGTCATGGGCACCCTGCGGAAACACCCGCCGTCTGCATCGTACGCTGCTGTCGCATCCGCATACAATCACGCGTATGGCCGGCAATCCCAAGGGCTATGCCAACCCTGACCTCCTGATCGAGGCTGACGAACTGGCCGCCGCGCTCGACGTCCCTGGCGCGCCGCTCGTGCTGGATCTGCGCCCGGCCGAGGCGTATGCGGCGGGCCACGTGCCAGGAGCCGTTCACCTCGACCTCTTCGGCATCAGCCTGATCGACACCGACCCCGCCCCTCTGCGCGCGTTCCTCTGGATCCTGGAGCACCTGCTCGCATCGCGTGGTGTCTCCGCGGACCGGCCAGTCGTGGTGTACGACGAGCACTCGGGCATGCGCGCGGCGCGCGCGTTCTGGGCGCTGGAGTACTTCGGTCACACGCAGACGCGCCTGCTCGATGGCGGCTTCGGGGCGTGGCAGGCGGCCGGTCATCCCGTGAGTCAGGAGCCCGTGGCGCCGACGTCGACCACGTGGACAGGTGTGCCCGTGGACGACAGGATCGCGTCGTATCGCGACGTGCTGGCGCGACTCGATGCCGCCGATGCCGTGGTCCTCGACACGCGCTCCGACGGCGAGTATCACGGCACCACGGTGCGCGCCGCGCGCGGTGGTCGCGTCCCCGGTGCCGTTCACGTCGAGTGGACCACCAATCTCCGTCCGGACGGCTCGTTCAAGGGCGCCGACGAACTTCGCGCGATGTACGAGCCCGCAGGCGTGACGCCGGACAAGGAAGTGTTCACGTACTGCCAGGGCGGCTACCGCGCCGCCCACGGGTACCTGGCGCTCCGCCTCCTGGGCTACCCTCGCGTTCGCAACTACGTCGGGTCCTGGAAGGAATGGGGCGACCGCCTCGAACTCCC
>CAYRAE010000072.1:0-3759 GCA_964422175.1 uncultured Luteitalea sp.
CGGCCCTTGCACTGCTCGCACGTCACGTAGACGTCTGGCAGGAAGTGCATCTCGATCGCCATCACGCCGTCGCCCTGGCACGCTTCGCAGCGGCCACCCTTGACGTTGAACGAGAACCGCCCGGGCTTGTAGCCGCGCTGGCGCGACTCGGGCAGCATCGCGAACAGATCCCTGATGAACGTGAACAGGCCGATGTAGGTGGCCGGATTGCTGCGCGGTGTTCGGCCGATCGGCGATTGATCGATCTGGATCACCTTGTCGACGTGCTGCAGCCCATCGATCCTGTCGTGCGCGCCAGGCGGGTCGGTCGCCCGATACAGCTCCTTCGCGAGGCGCTTGTACACGATCTCGTTGACGAGCGTGCTCTTGCCCGACCCGCTGACACCGGTGACGGCGATGAACAGGCCAAGCGGAAAGCTCACGTCGAGCCCCTGCAGGTTGTTCTCGCGCGCGCCGGTGACGCGCAGCACGGCCTTGCCCGCACGGCGACGTGTGCGCGGGGCGGCAATCGTCCTGTCGCCGCGGAGGTACTCGCCGGTCACGCTGCCTGGCGCACCGGCGATGAGTGCGGCGGGCGTGCCCTGGAACAGCAGCTCGCCACCGTGTTCGCCGGCGCCGGGGCCGAGATCCACCACGTAGTCGGCCGTGCGGATCGTCTCCTCGTCGTGCTCCACCACGAGTACGGTGTTGCCCAGATCGCGCAGGCGTTCGAGCGTGTGCAGCAGCCGGCGGTTGTCGCGCTGGTGCAGACCGATGGACGGTTCGTCGAGCACGTACAGCACGCCGCTCAGGCTCGAGCCGATCTGCGTGGCGAGCCTGATGCGCTGCCCTTCGCCGCCCGACAGCGTCGCCGCCGACCGCGCCAGCGTGAGGTAGCCGACACCCACGTCGTTCAGGAAGTGCAGGCGCTCGCGAATCTCCTTGAGGATGCGCCCGGCGATCAGCTCCTCGCGCGTCGCCAGATCCATGGCGTCGAACACGAGCGACGACTCGCTCACGGGCAGCGCCGTGAGATCGACGATCGTGTGGCCCTTGACGCGGACCGCGCGGCTCTCGGGCTTCAGCCTCGCGCCTTCGCACGCCGGACACGTCGACAGCGCGCGATACGGCTCGAGCGCCTCACGATCGCTCCACGTACCGGCGTCATAGCGCCGCCGCAGGTTCGGCAGCAGGCCTTCGAAGTCGGCACCGAAGGGATCGGCAGGCGTCTTCTTTCGCTTCGAAGACGCGGCCGGTGCACCGGGTGCGCCGAAGAGCAGGACGTCGCGCTGTTTCCGCGTCAGCTTGCGCACGGGAATGGCGGGGTCGATGCCGTGCACCTCGTGCAGGCGCGCGAGGGCCGTCGCGATCGACTTCGCGTCGCCGCGCGCCCACGGTTCGACGGCGCCCTCGGACAACGACAGCCCCGGATCGGGGATCACGCGCTCCGGATCGAAGTCGTACACCGAGCCGAGACCCTGGCAGCCTGCGCATGCGCCGTGCGGGGAATTGAACGAGAACGTGCGCGGCGTGAGCTCCGGCACGCTGATGCCGCAGTCGGCGCACGCGAGCCGTCGCGAGAACAGGCGGTCGCCGCCGTCCCACGTGTTGATGATGACGAGGTCGTCGGCCAGCGCGAGGGCCGTCTCGATCGACTCGCCGAGCCGCCGCTCCATCCCCGGCTTCACGATGAGGCGATCCACCACGACGTCGATCGTGTGGTTGCGGCGCTTGTCGAGGACGATGTCGTCTTCGAGCGAGCGGAGCTCGCCATCGACGCGGGCGCGCGTGAAGCCGCGCTGCCGCCATGCCGCCAGCTCCTTCTTGAACTCGCCCTTGCGGCCGCGCACCACGGGCGCCAGCACGTTGATGCGCTCGTCGCCCGGGAACTGGCGTGCGAGATCGAGGATGCGGTCCACCGACTGGCTCGCGATCGGCTGCCCGCACCTCGGGCAGTGCGGATCGCCGAGGTTGGCGAAGAGCAGGCGGAGGTAGTCGTAGATCTCGGTGACGGTGCCCACCGTCGACCGCGGGTTGGACGCGGTGGTCTTCTGCTCGATGGAGATGGCCGGCGAGAGCCCGTCGATGAGGTCGACGTCCGGCTTCTCCATCTGCTCCAGGAACTGGCGCGCGTACGCCGACATCGACTCCACGTAGCGCCGCTGGCCCTCGGCGTAGATGGTGTCGAAGGCGAGCGAGGACTTGCCCGACCCCGAGAGGCCGGTGATGACCACGAGTCGATCGCGAGGGAGATCGACGTCGATGTTCTTCAGGTTGTGGACGCGCGCGCCGCGCACCGAGATGCGCTCGTCGAAGGTCATGGGCAAGGTCTGGGTCCGTGTGGCAGACCCAATCGCTGATTGTATCAGCGCCTGAAGGCCGTCCTGCCCGTCACGCCCCTGCTTTCGACCACGTCGTAGACGAATCCTGCCGCGAGCCGACCCAGCCGTTGGCGCGGCCGCCCCGGCCATTCCACCACGACATCGTCAAGCGCAGGCGCGGCGCCGAGGCCGAAGCTCAGCACGAGTTCCGACTGGGACAGGTAGCTCGACCCCGTCCGTACGAGACGACTGGCCGTCTGGCCGTTCACGACGCCCGTCACGCGCGTGCCAATCGCGTCCCTGTTGGCGGCCACGCCCTTCAGGCGCAGTCGCACGACCCCGCCGCGCGGCGTCGTGTCGTTACGGAAGAGCTGGGCCATGCCCCCATTGCTGGTGACCACGACGTCGGGGTCGCCGTCGTTGTCGATGTCGGCGAACGCCGCCCCCCTGCCGATCCGCGGTGCCGCGAAGGCACCACCAACCGAGGCCGCGACGTCCTCGAAACGGCCCTGTCTGTTGAGGAAGAGGTGCGGCGCGAACGCACCGCCCGGCGTGCGCGCGAACATGGCGTCGAGCTGTCCGTTGATCACGAGGAGGTCCTGCCAGCCGTCGAGGTTCACGTCGAAGAAGAAGCAGCCCCAGCCGAGTGTCTGGCGCGTGGCGCGACCGACGGCGTTGCCGGGAGCCGTGTCCACGTACACACCGGGCTCCTGCGGCACGAACAGCCCGAGCATCTCGCCGGAGAAATTGGTGACGGCCACCGACGCACGCCCGGAGTTGTCGACGTCGGCGGCGTCGACGCCCATGCCCGCGCGCGCGCGTCCGTCGTTGCTGAACGCCACGCCACTCTGCAGGCCGAGCTCCGTGAACGTGCCGTCGTGGTTGTTGCGATAGAGACGGTTGGGCACCGTGTCGTTGGCGATGAAGATGTCGGGCCACCCGTCGCCGTCGTGATCGAACACGGTCGCGCCGAGCGCCTTGCCCGTCACGTCGAACAGACCGGCGCGGGCAGTGATGTCCTCGAACCTTCCGCGGCCCAGATTCCGAAACAGCCATGAGGTGCTGCCGCGATAGGCCTGCGGCGTGCAGTACGTCTTCTGCGTGCCGTTGGCGCTGCAGAACAGGTCGGTGTCGCGCGACCACTGCACGTAGTTGCACACGAGCAGGTCCACGAGGCCGTCACGATCGACATCCACCCACACGGCGCACGTACTGAACCCCTGCCGCCCGCCAAGCCCCGCCTGCGCCGTGACGTCGACCAACCGCGTCCCGCGGTCGTTGCGGAACAGCGTCACCCCGCCGACAGACGTGAGCACGATGTCGGTCCACCCATCGTTGTCCATGTCCGCCGCCGCCACTCCCATTCCGTAACGCAGGGGCGGATCGCTGTCCGCCGGATGAAATCCGGCGGCCAGCGATCCGCCCCTGCGTTACGGAATGGGAGTGGCGGCGGCGGACA
>CAYRAE010000072.1:3769-11782 GCA_964422175.1 uncultured Luteitalea sp.
CCGCCCCTGACCGGTTGCCGGTTGCCGATTGCCGGTTGCCGGTCGCAGGCCGGTGCCCGGCGCCCGGTGCCCGGTGCCCGGGCTGGGGCCGAAGGCCCACCGCGTCGGTGACGTCCTCGAATCGTCCCGTGCCGTCGTTGCGATACAGCGTGGCGTAGCGTCCGCCGCCACCGCCGGGGAACAGGCCGTTCACCAGGAGCAGGTCCTCGTTGCCGTCGTTGTCGTAGTCGAAGAACGCCGCCCCGGCCCCCATGGTCTCGGGCAGCAGCTTGCGTCCCGCGGCGCCGTTGTCGTGCCGCGCGGCGATCCCCGCCTCACGCGTCACGTCGACGAGCACCACGCGCGCGCCCCCCTGCGCCACGAGCACAGCGGCCATGCCAACGACACCCAGCGCTGCCAATAGCGGGATCATCCTCAGCATCGCGGCCCGCCTTCGCGCCTGTGGCGCTTCGGCGCGGCAAGCATCTGCGGCATTCCCGTCATTCGTCATCGGTCATTCGTCATTTCCCTACTCAGGAATGACAAGTCCCTTGCGCACGGCGTACAGCACCAGTTCGGCGGCCTTGTGGACGCCGAGTGTGCTCATCAGGTTGGCCCGATGCACGGCCACCGTGTTCACCGACAGGTTGAGGATCGCGGCGATCTCCTTGTTCGACTTGCCGCGGGCGATGAACTGCAGCACCTGCTTCTCGCGTTGCGTCAGCTTGTCGAACGAGTCGCCGTCATCAGGCGCGTCCTGCTTGTCTCGCAACGCACGAATCAGCACGTGCGAGAGCTCGGGGCTCAGATACTGTTGCCCAGCCGCCACGGCACGCACCGCGCGCGTGAGGTCGGTTTCGAGCGCGCTCTTGAGGATGTACCCCGACACGCCGGCGTCGAGCGCGCTGCGGACGTACTGCGCGTCGGAATACATGCTCAGCACGAGGATGCGCGTCTCGGGGCGCTCGCGCAGGATCTCGCGGGCCGCGTGGATGCCGTTGGCATCAGGCATCGACATGTCCATCAGGACCACGTCTGGACGCTCGCGCAGCGCGAGCGCCACGCCGTCCTGCGCGGTGCCGGCTTCACCGACAACGGCGATGCCTGGCTCTTCCTCGAGAATCCGCCGGAAGCCCTGTCTCACGAGGGCATGGTCGTCGACCAGGATCACGCGCACCACGTTTGGCATCCTCACACACTCCTCACACGGACCGCTCACGCCCGTCGCCGACGGGCACGCGCACCGAGACGCGCGTGCCGCCGAGCGGACTCACACCTGTCCGGAACGATCCGCCGATCAGCGCCGCGCGTTCGCGCATGCTGGTCAGGCCGAGCCCTGGAGACGTCGGCCGCGTCTCCGCCACGCCACGTCCATCATCGTCCACCGTGAGCGTCGCCCCCATCGCGTCGCGCGTGGCGGTGACCGCCACTTCCGACGCACCCGCGTGCCGCGCCACGTTCGTGAGCGATTCCTGGAGGATGCGATACAGGTGCGTGGCCGTCTCGGGTGGCAGGGCGGCCAGATCCCCCGAGGTCGTCACCTCGATCGGCAGGCCTGTCTGCCTCGACACGAGTTCCACGTGCGATCGCAACGCGTGTTCGAAGCCGAAGTCGTCGAGCACCACGGGATGCAGCGCGCGCGACCGTTGCCGGATGCCGTCGAGCACTTGTCCCGCGAGGCCCTGCAACTCCGAGAGCTGCCCCGCCACATCCGTCGACAGCGCCTGCTGCTCCACGTGCCGCTTCGTACGAGACAGCCCGAACCCGAGCGCCGTGAGGACCTGTCCGAACTCGTCGTGCAGTTCGCGCGCGAGGCCGGCCTGCACATCCTCCTGCAGACGGATCATCTGCCACGACAGCGCGCGACGCGCCGCCGACTCCCGCTCGAGCGCAACGATGCTGCGATGGACCGCGCGCACGACGATGGCACCGGCGGCGAGCAGCGCGACAACGAGCCCGACGGCCGTCCACAGGATCTGGCGTCGCACCGCGTCGTACACCCCGCGTGCCCGCGCCGTTCCCGCATCGTCGACGCGCGTGTTCTCGATGAGGAGTTGCGACACCTGATGCGCGAGCTCGGCCTGACGCGACGACGCGTCGGACCTGAAGATCGCCCGGGCATCTGGCTCACGACCGGCCTTCGCCGCCGCGAATCCCCTGTCGAGCGCCTCCCACAACCGCCGCACCGCCTCTTCGAGCTGGCGCGCCTGGGCTTCCGGCCGTTCCGCCGGTGCCAGTTCGCGCTCGCGCGCGAGTGCCTGATCCAGATCGACGTGCAGGCGATCGAACGTCTGCTGCCAGGCCGACAGCGGATACGGTTCGCTGCCGTCCGTCATGTCGCGCAGCGTCTCGGTCAGCGTCGTCAGGTTGTTGTCGATGCGAATGAGCTGCAGCGTGTCGAGGCGCTGCCGCTCGAGCAACGCCACCTGTTCGTCACGCAGCCCGGCGATCTCCCGCCGCGCATACAGCGACACACTGACGACGACGAGCGCCGCCACGAGCACGCCGGCCACGAGCCACACGAGTGGGCGGCGCGGCGCGGTGCTGACGGCTGGCGCATCCTCTGTCACGTGTGTGCGTCATCCTCACGCCAGGGCGGCGGCGAGTCCTCGCATGTAGGACAGCGACTCGAGCATGCCCGGCACCGGCTCGTCGGCCTTGATCTCGTATTCGAGCGAGACGTGCCCGCTGAACTTCGTGCGCACGAGTTCCTTGAACACCCCCGCCACGTCGAGCACGCCACGGCCCACTTCGACCTGGCTCTCGCGATTGGTCGTGTCGGTGAGGTCCTTGATGTGCAGGTCGAGGAGTCGTGGTCCGGCCTGACCGACGGCGGCCACGATGTCTGCGCCGGCCCGTACGGCATGACCGATGTCCATGCACACGCCCATGCGCGCGTCGCGGCCGTCGAGGCGCTTCAGAACGTCGGACGGCGCCGGCCACCACGGATCCTCGGTGCCGTGGTTGTGGATGGCGGCCTTGATGTCGTACGCCTTCACCATCTTCTCGAGGACGTCGAGGGTATCGGGCGCGGGCGAGCAGACGACGAGGGGCATGCCCGCGGCCTTCGCGTACTCGAAGTCCTTGCGCATCGCGGCCTCGTCGGGCGTCTTCCATGTGAGCGTCCCACCGCCCATGATGGTGATGCCCGCGTCGCGGAATCGTTGGGCGCCCGCGCGGATCTGCTCGGGCGTGTCGGTGCGGGCGAGATGGACGTCCTTGATGGTGACGTAGCCGACGTTGAGCGCTTTCAGCGCCGCGATGGCCTTGTCCTGCGGGAACTTCCGGAGCGAGTACGACGCGACGCCAATCTTGAGCGGCAGCGGACGCCCGGCGGCAGCGACTGCCGCGCGGCTGACCGAGACCATCGACGCCAGCGGCAACGACAATGCGGCGCCAGCGGCGTACAGCACCTGGCGGCGAGAAAGATCCTTGACGAGGGACATGTGACGCCTCCTTGCGGGGTATCGATGGCGGGGCGACCCACCCTTTCGGATGGCGAAGCATAGCCTGAATCCGCTACGTCGTGCCTCCGGACGCCCCCGTGCCGGATACGATGGTCGGAATTCGATGCCCTCCCCGCGACTGCTCTCGTTCACGCTCATCGTGCTCGCCGCCGCCAGCCTCGTTTCCGGCCTCCATGGACAGGCCCCGGCCGGTGCCGGCGTGGCCTTCACCGACGTCACCGCCAACTCGGGCATCAGCTTCCGTCACGTGACGGGCGCGTTCGGCCGCAAGTACCTTCCCGAGACGATGGGCTCGGGCGTGGCGGTGCTCGACTTCGACAACGACGGACGCCAGGACCTGTTCTTCGTGAACAGCACCTCGTGGCCGGGGCAGCCCGCGGCGCGCAGCCTGCCGGCGCTCTACCGCAACACCGGAGACGGCCGCTTCACCGACGCCACGCGCGCGGCGGGCCTCGCCGTGAGCATGTACGGCATGGGCGTCACGGCGGGCGACTACGACAACGACGGGTTCGTCGACCTCTTCGTGACGGGCGTCGGCGGCAATCGCCTCTACCGCAACACGGGCAAGGGTGCGTTCCAGGACGTGACCCAGAAAGCCGGGCTCACGCGCGCCGGCTTCTCCGCGAGCGCGGCATGGCTCGACTACGACAGGGACGGGCGCCTCGACCTGTTCGTGACCAACTACGTGGAGTGGACGCCGGCCACCGATCGACACTGCTCGCTCGACGGCAAGACGAAGTCCTACTGCACGCCGGAGGCCTACAAGGGTGCGACGCCATTCCTGTTCCGGAATCGCGGCAACGGGACGTTCGAGGACGTCACCACGAAGGCCGGCGTGCACGATCCGACGAGCAAGGGCCTCGGCGTCGCCCTGATCGACTTCAACGCCGACGGCTGGATCGACATCCTCGTCGCCAACGACACGCAGCCCAATCGCCTGTATCGGAACACGGGCAAGGGCACGTTCGTGGACGAGGGCGTCGCGTCGGGCGTCGCGTTCAACGACGCGGGCGTCGCGCGCGCGGGCATGGGCATCGACGCGGCCGACTTCGACGACACGGGGCGACAGGGCGTGGTCATCGGCAATTTCTCGAACGAGATGCTGGCGCTCTATCGCAACGAGGGCGACGGACTGTTCGTCGACGAGGCGCCGGCGACCAATCTCGGCCGAGATTCGCTGCTCACGCTGACCTTCGCGTGCTTCTTCGTGGACGTCGACAACGACGGCCTGCTCGACATCTTCGCGGCCAACGGCCACGTCGCCGACGACATCGCCCGCGCGCAGTCGCGCGTGACGTACGCGCAGCCGGCGCACCTGTTCCGCAACATGGGACGCGCGCGCTTCCAGGATCTCGCACGCGCGATCCCCGCGCTGGCGCAGCCGGTCGTGGGCCGCGGCGCGGCCCACCTCGACATCGACAACGACGGCGATCAGGACCTCGTGATCACCACGAGCAACGGCCCGGCGCGCGTGCTGCGCAACGACTCCCGCGCCGGTCAGGCGCTGCGCCTGTCGCTCGTCGGCGGCCCATCGAACCGATCGGCGATCGGCGCCGTGGTGCGCGTGACGGCCGGCGGCAGGACGCGCATGGCGATGGTCAAGACGGGATCCAGTTACCTGTCGCAGAGCGAACTGCCCATCACGTTCGGCCTGGGACCGGCCACGCGCGTCGAGCAGGTCGAGGTGCGATGGCCGAACGGCGGCGTCGAGCGGCTCGGCGCGCAGCAGGCGGGCCAGACGCTCGTGGTCACCGAAGGACGCGGCATCACGGGACGCGTCCCCTTCCGTCGCTGATGGCCCAATGACTCGAAGCTTCCTGTTCCTCGTCACCGCCGTCACGCTCGGCGTCACGCTCGCCGCGCAGACGCAGACGTCGCCCCCGTCCGCCGATCGTCGCGAACGCGCATGGCAGGCCAACAACCTGGGCGTGGCGTACCTCGAGCAGTTCGACCACGCCAGGGCCGCCGCGCAGTTCGACGCGGCCCTGGCGATCGACGCCGCGTTCACGCCCGCGCGCGTCAACCTCGCGATAGCGCGACTCTACGAACCCGACTTGCCGGCGGCCCTCGCGGCGGCGACTGCCGCGGCCGCCGATCCCACGGCGCCGCCACACGCAGCATTCGTGCTGGGACTCATCGCGAGGGCGGAGAACCGGGAAGCCGATGCGCTCGCCGCGTTCCGGCGTGTACTCGCCGCCGACCCGGACGATGTGGCGTCGCTCGTGCACGTGGGACAGATCCTGGTGCAGCAGCGCGAGTATGCCGAGGCAGTGCCGCTCTTCGCGCGCGCCGTAGCGCTCGAACCGTACAACGTCTCCGCGCTCTACAACCTCGCCATCGCGCAGACACGCGCCGGGCAGCGCGAGGAGGGTGCGGCGACGACGGCGCGATTCCAGGCCCTGCGCGAACACGGCTACGGCACGACGTACTCGAACACGTACCTCGAACAGGGACGCTACGCGGAGGCCATCGTCTCGACGGGCGCGGAAGCCGACGTGCTGCCTGTCGCCGCGCCGCCGTTGCGTTACGCGACGGTATCGACAGGTGTGGCGTCGCCCGTACTCGCGGTGGCCGCCGGCGACGTCGACGGAGATGGATTCAGCGAGGTGATCGTCGTGCGCGATGCCGGCCTCGAGATCCTGCGGACGTCGGCCGGCGCGGCGCCCGCGCCCATCCGCGCCACGCCCTGGCCGGTGCCATCCACGCTCGGCGTACGCGGCATCGTCATCGCCGACATCGACAACGATGGCAGAGCCGACCTGCTGCTGCACGGTCGTGGCGGTGTGGCCGTGTGGCGGCAGACGAGTGGCGCGGCCATGGGCTTCGATGACGTCACGGCTTCGACCACCATCACGACGAAGCTCGACGTGCGTACCGCGGCGCTCGCGGACGTGGACCACGATGGCGATCTCGACATCGTCTTCGGCGGCGGGACGCGTGACGCGGGTGCCGTGGTGCCGCTCGCACTGTGGCGGAACAATGGCGATGGCACGTTCGCGGACATCACGGCGTCGGCCCTGCCCGATCAACCCGCGATCGTCGCCACGACGATCGTCCCCGCCGATATCGACCTGCGCCGCGACATCGACCTCGTCGTGCTCGGAGAGGACGGGCGCATCAGGCTGTGGCGCAACATGCGCGATGCGACGTTCAGGGAGGTTGGCGCGACGTTCGGCCTCGACACCCTGCCCGCCGCGCGCGCCATCGCCGTCGCGGACTTCACGAAGGACGGATTCCCCGATATCGCGATCGCCACGACGGTTGGCGACGGTGTGATGGCCGTCGGCTCGCCGCGTAACACCTTCTCGCCGCGGCCCGTGCCGGCGATGCCGCGCGCAACCACCGCACTCCAGGCTGGCGACGTCGACAACGACGGCCTGCTGGATCTCGTCGCCGTCACCGCCGACGGCATCAGCCCGCTGCGCCAGCACGCCGCCGGCGCGTTCGAACCCATCGCGCAGGAACCCCTGGCAGGAGCGTCAGCTCTCGTCCTGCTGGACGCCGACAGATCCGGCACTCTCGATCTCCTCTCGCTGCGCGACACGACGCTCGCCCTGCACACATCGAGCGGCGTGAGCACCGGCTTCCGCGTGACAACGAGAGGCCAGGTGAGCAACCGCAGCGGCGTGGGCGCGAAGGTGGAGATGCGCGCGGGCAGCCTCTGGCAGAAAGTCGAGACGACAGCGGCGTCACCTGTCGCGACGCCTGCCGATCTCCTCTTCGGTCTCGGCGCGCGATCGTCGGTCGACGTGGTTCGCGTGCTGTGGCCGTCAGGCGTGGTGCAGGCAGAGCCCATCACGCCGGCCCTCACGACGGCGGGCGCTCTGACGGTCGTCGAACTCGATCGCAAGCCCTCGTCCTGTCCGTACCTGTTCACGTGGAATGGCGACGGGTTCGAGTTCATCACCGACTTCCTCGGCGGCGGTGAGATGGGCTATCAGGTGAGTCCCGGTGTGTATGCGACGCCCGATCCCGAGGAATTCGTGCGTATCAGGGGCGATCAGCTTCGCGCACGCGACGGACGCTTCGAACTGCGCGTAACCAACGAACTCGAGGAAACGCTGTTTCTCGATCACCTGTCGCTCATCGCCGTGGACCATCCGGAAGGCACCGACGTCTTCCCACTCGAGGGGCTCGTGTCGGCACCGCAGCCGGGACTTCGCATGGCCACCGTGCGCGACCCTCGTCCCGCCGTGCGCGTCGTCGATGCCGCGGGACGTGATGCCTCGTCCGAAGCCGCACACACGGATCGTCGCTACGTGGACGGCCTGCCACGGCTGCCGATCCGCGGCTACGCGCAGCCGCATGCCGTGACGATCGACCTCGGCGCATCGACGCCCGCGCAGGGCGCGGTGCTGCTGCTCACCGGCTGGACCGACTATGCGTTCTCCAGCGACAACATCGCCGCCGCGCAGGCCGGACACGCGCTGCAGCCGCCCGCGCTCCAGGTTCGCGATGCCAGCGGCGAGTGGACCACGGCGATCGCCGAGATCGGGGTGCCCGTCGGTCGTCCGCAGACGATCGTCGTCGACCTGTCCGATCGGTTCCTGTCGACGTCGCGCGAGGT
>CAYRAE010000073.1:0-7894 GCA_964422175.1 uncultured Luteitalea sp.
CCGCGGACCGGCAGGAGGATCGTTCGTGAGATCGACTGTGTATCTGGTGGCGGCCGTCGTGGCGGCCGTGGCCTTGGCGCCCGTCTCTGCGCTCGCGCAAGCCAACGCCCCGACGGTGAGCGAGGCGCGCGTCGCCGAGTTGTTGCGCGCCGTGGGAGCCAATCAGGCGCCTGCCGCGCCCGGTGCGCAGTCCCCGTCGGCCGTACCCACGCCGACGATGGATCCCGCCGCGATGCCGCTCCGGATCGAGGACGCCGTCGCGATGGCGCTCGAGAAGAACCTCGACATCGCTGTCGAGCGGCTGAACCCCGTGGCCATGGACCTGAGCATCAAGGCGATCCAGGCCAACTTCAACCCCGTGGCTTCGTCGACGCTCGGTCTCAACAGCACGTACCAGCTGCCGACCAGTCAGCTCATCGGCGGCGACCGCGTGAAGAACGACCAGATCACGTGGAACTTCGGCGTGAACCAGTCTCTGCCGTGGCTCGGCACGCAGTACTCGGTGGCGTTCAACAACCGGCGGCAGGACAACAACAACACGTTCGTCACGTTCAACCCGCAGTACAACTCCACCTTCACCGCCCAGATCGTCCAGCCGCTGCTGCGCGGGCGCGAGACCGACAACACGCGCACGCAGCTCGTGGTCACGCGCATCAACCGCGAGCTGTCGGACGTCCAGCTCCGCACCACCGTCACCAACACGCTCGCGTCGGTCCGCAACGCCTACTGGGATCTGGTGTTCGCGATCGAAGTGGTCGAGACGGCGCGTCGCTCCCTCGCGCTGGCGCAGAGCCTGGTCGAGGACAACAAGGTGCGTGTCGAGGTCGGTACGCTGGCCCCAATCGACGTCGTGCAGGCCGAAGCGGAAGCCGCGGCGCGTAAGCAGTCGCTTGCGCAACTCGAGGCACAGGCGCGCACCGCGGACCTCACGCTCAAGCAGCTCATCGTCTCGGGGACGAGCGACCCCGTCTGGAACGTGCGCATCAATCCCGTCGATCGCCCGACGATGACCGAGCGGCCGGCACCGCTCGAGGAGGCGCTGCGCAACGCACTGTCGGCCCGCACGGACCTCACGCAGCGCCGCCGCAACCTCGAGATCACCGACGCCAACATGGCGCTGTTGAAGAACCAGGCCCGCCCGCAGGCCAACCTCGTGGCCAACTACGGCGGACAGGGTATCGGCGGCGATCAGATCGGCACCATCGACGTCATCGACGGCCAGAACATTCGTGGCGTCGTCAACTCGGGCGGGTATGTCGACGCGCTCGACCTCATGGTGCGCCGCCGCTACCCGACGTGGAGCGCGCAGGTGGTGGTGTCGCTGCCGCTCGGCCCGAATCCGCAGGCGGTCCAGTACGAGCGCGCGAAAATCACGCGCGAGCAGGCGCTGACGGAAATCCAGGGTCTGGAACTGCGGATTGCGTCGGAAGTGACCAACGCGCGGCTGCAGGTGGAGGCCAACCGCGAGCGTGTCGAGTCAGCGCGCGTCTCGCGCGACCTGTCGCAGCGGCGTCTCGAAGCGGAACAGAGCAAGTTCGACGTGGGGCTGTCCACTAACTTCCTCGTGGTGCAGGCCCAGCGCGACCTCCTGACCGCCGAGAACACGCTCCTGCGCGCCGAACTGGACTATCAGCAGTCGCTCGTCAGCTTCGAGCGCGTTCAGCTCACGTCAGGCGCGGGCATCACGATCAACACCAACGCCAACGCCGCCACGGGCACGGGCACGGGCGCTGCCACCGGCACCGGAGCGGGCACCGGCGCAGGCCAGGCTACCGGCACCGGCCAGGGCCAGCAGTGATCGACGGCTCAGGGCTTAACGGCTTAGGGCTTATGGCTTACGGCTTACGGTAAAGACAAAGGGCCAAAGGCTTTGACCTTTGTACTTTGTGCCGTGAGCCGTAAGCCCTGAGCCGTCAACGTCACCTCCCGATCAACGCGTTGAACACCAGCTTGTACGTGCCGTGCGTCTGCGCGCGATTCTGCGGGCGGAAGCCGATCAGCACGACGCGGCCCTTGCCGTGCGACACGGCGACGGCTGCGGCCTTGCGCGCGATGACCTGCTCGCCGAGGAGCCAGCCGCTCTGGAGGATGTCGCGGTCGGCGTAGGTGGCCAGGACGGCGACGTCCTGGCTGCGGTCCGTCGACGTGATCTCGAACACCTGGCTGCCTGACATGAACAGCGCCAGTCCCTCCGCCGGCATGCCGTACGCGAGCGGGTCGTCGTTCGCATAGCGGACGCGCAGCGTGGACCCCGGCGACCAGAATGTCTTCGACGGCAGGCCCGCCACCACGTTCCGCACCGGCAGGCTGAATCGCTGCACGGGCAGATCGGCCGCCTGCGCGAACGTCACCAGCGTGCCGCCCGCCTTCACGAACGCCTCGAGCGCCTTCACGCCATCGGCACCGAACCCGCTGCGGTACTCCTCCGGCACGTTGGTCTGAGGCCCACCCGCTCCCCCACCGCCACCGGCGCCGCCGCGACCACCACCCTGCGGCGCCTCGCCTGTCATCGCGGCGACCGAATCGGCTGGCAGCACGATGACGTCGAACTTCGCGTCGAGCCCGCCGGCCTTCAGGTCCGCGTCACGCACGGTGGTGAAAGGCACGTCGAACTGCTCGAAGAACAGGCGCGTCCAGCCCTCGTCCATGTTGCCGCCGCGGTACCGCTGGAAGAGGCCGATGCGCGGTGCCGTCAGCGTCGTGGCCGACGCCGGCACAGGACCCGCCGCCGCCTTGAAGTCCACGCCCGCCTGCTTCGCGATGGCAGACACGTCGCCGGCCCCTACGAGGAAGTCGCCCACCCGCACGCTGCCGTCGGCTGTCGCCTCCGTCGCACGCGAGACGGCGATGCCTTTGCCGAGCAGCAGGAACGCCGCGCGGTAGCTGTCGTTCAGCCGCCCGTCGAGGACGTACCCGTTCGGCGCAGACGCCGCCACGGTCGCCGACGGCGTCAACGCCGTCGTGATCTTCTTCAGCGACGCCGCCGGGATGGGTTCGCCGATCGGGTCGCTCTTCACGCCCATGAACTCGCCGAACGTGTCGGTGGACATGTCGTACGGCCGGATCGGATCGCCGTCGCTGTCGCGTGTGTAGGTGTTGTCGGGGTAGAACGTGCGTCCGAGCATCCAGCGCACGAGCCCCTGCTTGGGCTGCGCCATCGACACGACGAACGAGCCGGGCCCGTATGCCCGCCCGTCGACGATCACCTGCCCCGTCGTCTCATGGACGTCGACGCCCGACGCCATCAGCATGTTCACGAGCTTCCGCACCGTGAGCGGGTCGTGCTGCCCCGCCGCGAGCACGTAGGCCTTCACGGGCCCGGTCTTGCCGCGTTCGGTCTGACGCGACGCCTTCAGGTACATGTTCCGCAGCACCGTCTCGCGATTGCGCGCCGCGAGATCGACGGTGGCCCACGCCGCGATCTTCTGCTGCTCCACGATGTCGCGCACGCGCCACCAGCCGCCGGGCCAGAGGCTCGGCATCGTGGTCTGCGGCGCGTACTCCGGCAGGTTGCGCGGGCCGCCGCGCAGCTGATCGGGGTGCAGGAACATCGGCGTCGCGAGACGCGCGCTCGCCGACTCGGTCAGCATGCCGGCGATGTTGTGGAAGGGGGTGATCCAGTGGAACCCCATGTGGCCCCACCCGGAGTACACCGCGGCACCCACGACGCCCGTCTTGCCTGCGGCCTCGAGCTGCGTCCCCATGTGCGCGCCCCACCACGTCATCTCGCGCCACACGAGCGGGTCGCCGTCGGGCCGAATCGGCTCGGCATAGGGCGGGATGTAGAGCCGCGCGTTGGTCGCGCCCATCTGGTGGTGATCGACGTAGGCCTGCGGCAGCCAGTCGCGATACAGGATCTTCGCGAGGTTGCGCGACTCCGGCAGGTTGAGCGCGAAGCCGTCGCGGTTGTTGTCGTGTCCCGCGTACTTCTGGTACAGCCACGGCAGGCCCGTCGCTTCGTACTCGGTGCCGACGTACTTCATGTACCAGTCGGCGATCATCTGCGTCCCGTCGGGATTGATCGACGGCACGACGATGCTCACCACCTGATCGCGCATGCGCACGGCTTCCTCGTCGTTGCGCGTGAGGCTGTCGTGGACGAACTCCGCGGCGGTCTGCGCGGCCGCCACTTCACTCGAGTGCAGCGCGAACGTCTGGATGACGACGGCACGCCCGTCCTTGATGGCCCGCTCGACGTCGGGCTGACTCGCGGCGCGCGGGTCGGCCAGCGTGGCGTTCAACTGCCGCAACGCGTCGAGCTTCGCGAGATTGGCCGGCGACGAGATGAAGAGCGCGATGTAGGGCCGCCCTTCGCTCGTCGATCCGAGCTCGACGAGCTTCACGCGATCGGACGCCTTCGCCAGCGTTCTGTAGTACTCGAGCAGACGATCCCAGTTGGCGAGCTTGCGATCGGCACCCATGCGATACCCGAAGAACTGCTCGGGCGTGGGCAGCGTCGCGGGCGTCTGCGCGTGCAGCGACGGCAGGATGGAGGACGGTGCGATCGCATCCCCCGCCCCCGCCGCGAGGGCCAGGGCAAGGGTGCTCGACAGCGCACGGCTGGTGAAACGAGAGGGAAACATGGCGCGAATTGTATCCGCGCCGTGCGGCGCCGCCTACGATGCCGAGGGCAGTGCCGCGAGGAGCTGCTCGACAGACTGGCCCGACACCGGGTCCACCCAGTCACCCGCCACTTCGGCCAACGGCTGCAGCACGAACAGGCGATCCCGGAACCTGACGTGCGGCACCTGCAGGCCAGGTTCGTCGATGACGAAATCGCCGTACAGGATCAAGTCGAGATCCAGCGTGCGCGGCGCGTCGGGGAACGGACGCTCGCGCCCGGCGGACTCCTCGATGGCGTGGAGTGCATCGAGCAGCGCGCGCGGACTCAGGATCGTGCTGCCCACGACGACTTCGTTGAGGAATTCCGGTGCGTCAGGAGGTCCGCCGACCGACTCCGTTTCGTAGCGCGCCGACACCACCGCACCGTTCAGCAGCGCCGCGAGGCGATCCTCCGCCTCGTCGAGGTACGCATCGCGATCGCCGAGGCTGCTGCCGAGTGCAATCGCGACGGGGACGCGCGCTACTCCACCCACCGTACGGGCAGCACGCCGTCGCCGGTGCTCGCCCCGGCCATCCGGCGGCCGAGCAGATCGTCGCGCCCCTGCAGCGCCAAATCGAAGAAGTGCAGGTGCTCGCGCATCTCGCCGAGCATCAGGGTGAGCATGGTGCGATGCCGCGCGTTGGAGATCCCCGCGACCTTCGGCGTCCACGTCTCGATGAACGCCTTCTGCCGCCGCGCATCGTCTTCGAGCACGGCCGTCTCGCGCGACTTGCCCTTGCCGGCAGGGACCGGCAGCGCGGTGATGGACATGTCCGCGGTGCCGCCGAGATCGGCGATGGCGCTGCGCACCCACTGGAGGTGGTGCTCCTCGCGCCCGACCATGTACTGGTACGTGTTGTTGAACTCGTAGTCGGCGATGGCCTGCGCGCCCTTGATGTGGCGATCGAAGAGGGCGAGGCGGTCGCGATGGAGCTCCTGCAACAGCGTCAGGGTGGCCGAGGGCGTCACTTCTGTTTCTCCTTGCAGGTGATGCACGAGCGCGTCCAGGGAATCGCCCGGAGACGTGCGGCGGAGATGGGCTCGCCACAGTCCTTGCAGATGCCGTACGTACCGCGATCGATGCGCTCGAGCGCCTCCTCGATCGCCTGGAGGATCTTGGCGTCCGTGGAGCGCAGTTTCAACGCGATATGGACTTCGTTGATCCCGTCGGCCTGGTCGGCCATGTCGCCCTGACGGCTGTTGCCCATCATCGAACCAATGGGCTTGAGACCCTCACCGGACAGCAGCTCACGCTGCTTCTTCAGGAGAGCGTCCTGGAATTCCGTCGTGTCCACTCTGAGCTACTCCCTCCGGCCGCCTTCGCGGCAGGTGACAATCAGGAAATGGTAGCACCAGCGGCCCGTGCCGAGGCTATTCGGCCCGAAGGACGGCCAGTGGCCTCCGGCGCACCACGTCGAGACTCGCCAGGATGCCCACCACGCCGACGAGGACGGCCGCCAGCACGATGCCGGACACCACGGTGACGGGCGACGGGCGCCACGCCATGTCGAACAGGTATCGGCACACCGCCCAACTCAGGGCCAGGGCGCCGATCGCCCCGACGAGGCCGCCCAGTGCGCCCAGGCCGACGTATTCGAGCGCCACCATCGCGGAGATGGTCCGGGGCGTGGCGCCGAGCGTCTTCAGGATGGCCGACTCGTAGAGGCGCTGGAACCGCGTCATCGCCACCGACCCGATGACGATGAGGACGCCGCTGACGAGCGCGAGCCCCCCGACGGCGCTGATGGCCAGCGTGATGTTCGACAGGACGCCCTGTGCCGTCTTCACCACCTCGCGAACGTCGACTGCCGACACGTTGGCATGCGCGGCCACCAGGTCGCGCTGGAGGCGCGCCCGGCCTTCCGGCGTCTCGGGGCCCCGCAGAACACCCATGAACCCGTGCGGCGCCTTGTCCAGGCTGCCCGGCCGGAACACGAACATGAACCCGCCGGAGCGCACGTCGTTCCAGTCCACGTCGCGGATGGACGTCACGCGCGCCTCGATCGCGCGCCCGAGGACATCGAACCGCACGATGTCGCCCATCTGCAGCCCCGCGTTGCGTCGCAGCGACTCCTCGATCGAGACCTCCGCCATCCCGTCGGACGCGTCAGGCCAGAACCGTCCGTCGAGCAGCGTCTCGTTGTCCGCGAGTTCCTCGCGATACGTGACCACGAACTCGCGTCCGAGCCCCTGCCGTCCCTGCACACCTTCCAGGGTGTCGACATCGGCGTCAGCCCCGCGGATGCCCGTGACGCGTGCACGCAGGACGGGAATCAGGCGCAGGCCGCTCGCTCCGTCCGTCCCCGCGACCACGCGCTCCACGTCGGCCACCTGATCGGCCTGCACGTCGAGCAGGAACATGTCGGGCGCGTCCGGCCGGAGATCGAACGCGAACTGATCGACGAGCGTGCTCTGCACCAGGCGCACGCCGAGGATGAAGAACGTGCCGAGGCCGACGGCGAGCAGGATGACGCGCGTCTGGTTGCCCGGCCTCGCCAGGCTGAGGACGGCGTGCCGCAGCGCGAACACCCGCGTGTGCCGCAACGGCCGCACCGCGCGCACCACGCCCGCCGCCGTCACGAACAACACCGCGGTGATCGCCAGCAGGCCAGCCGAGACGATGAGTCCGGCGCGCAGTGAGGCCGCCTGCCACGAGGCCACGAGCGCGAGCGCGATCCCGACCACCGCCACCGCCAGCCACTGCGCCCAGTCGATCCGCGCCAGACGGCCGCCGAGCGACGTGCGAGCCGATTCGTCCCGCAACAGCCACAACGGCCGCACGCGCCGCACTTCGAGCAGCGGGACCAGCGCGAACAGCAGCGACACGAGCACGCCAACTGCCACGGCCTGCACCGAGGCGTGCGGGGTGAGACGCGCGTCGAGCGACTCGACACCGAAGAGCCCACCCGGCGTGAACCGCAGCGCAATACCACCGAGCACGAGACCGAGCAGGCTGCCGATGAACCCGAGGGCGGTGACCTGTGCGAGGTAGATGGCGAGGATCTGGCGACTGGTCGCGCCGAGGCACTTCATCACCGCGATGCTGCGGATCCGCTGACCGATGAAGACGCGCGTGACGCTCCACACGCCGATGCCGCCGAGCACCACCATGACGAAGCCGATGAGACTCAGGTAGTTCTCGGCCACGCGCAGGTCCTCGCCCACGCGATCCTCGGTGGTCCGATACGAACGCGCCGACACGAAGCTGCCCTTGAACCGCTCGCGAATCCCGTCGACCAGCGGATCGATCCCGCTGTCGTCCATGCGAAGCAGGATGGCGAAGCGCGCGCG
>CAYRAE010000073.1:7994-11732 GCA_964422175.1 uncultured Luteitalea sp.
CCAGCGGATCGATCCCGCTGTCGTCCATGCGAAGCAGGATGGCGAAGCGCGCGCGGGCACCGTAGGCCAGCAAACCCGTCGCGTCGAGATCGGCGCGATCGATGATGATGCGCGGACCGAGACTGAACATGCCGGTCCGCCGGCCCGGTTCGGTCTCGATCACCCCGCGGATCGTGAACGTCGACTCGCCGATCCGCACCTGGTCGCCCACCGACAGGTCGAGCTGCACCAGGAGCTCGGGGCGCACGAGCACGCCGTGGTCATCGAGCAGCGTGTGATCGAACGCGAGGCCGTCGCGGAGGACGAGCGTGCCATACAGCGGATACCCGCGATCGACGGCCTGCAGCTCCGCCATCCGCGCCACGGCGCGCGACTCGTCGGCCGGCCGCACCATCGTCGCCAGTTCGACGGTCTCGACGCGTTCACGCACGGGCGCGCGGGCGAGCGCGGCGTCGACATCGGCACGCGTGTCCTCGGGCCAGGGACGGTTGGTCGAGACCACGACGTCGGCGGCCGTCAACACACGCGCTTCGCGCACGAGCGCCTCGCGCACGTTCTGGATCACCGACCGGAGCGCGGCGATCGCGCCGACGCCGATGGCCACGCACAGGAAGAAGAACAGCAGGCGGCCCCACGCGGCACGCAGTTCACGCCACACCATGCGCAGCGTGAACACGTCAGCGCCCCCACGCGGGCGCGTCGACCTGACGCTCGATGCGTTCGACCACCGCGCCGTCGCGCATGACGATCTGCACGTCGGCCTTCGCGGCCAGTTCGCGATCGTGCGTCACCAGGACCAGCGTGGTCTGCCGCGTGCGATTGACGTCGAACAGCAAATCGATCACGTGCTGCCCGTTGTTCGAGTCGAGGTTGCCCGTGGGCTCGTCGGCCAGCAGCACCTTCGGTTCGTTGGCCAGCGCGCGCGCGAGCGCGACGCGCTGCTGTTCGCCACCCGACAGCTGCGACGGGTAGTGATGGACGCGCGCGTCGAGACCGACGTCGTGCAGCAGGCGCGTCGCGCGTTCGTGCGCGTCGCGCACGCCAGCCAGTTCCATCGGCACGAGCACGTTCTCGAACGCCGTGAGCGACGGCATCAGATGGAAGAACTGGAATACGAACCCGATCAGTCGTCCGCGCAGGCGTGCCAGCGCGTCCTCACCGAGGTTCGTGATGATCGTGCCGTCGATGCCGATCTCTCCCGTCGACGGCGCGTCGAGACCCGCCATCAATCCGAGCAGCGTGCTCTTCCCGCTGCCCGACGGACCGACGATCGCCAGACTGCGCCCGGCGGGGATCGTGAGGTCGAGAGGTTTGAGAATCGTCAGCGGCGACCCACCCGAGTCGACGGTCTTCGAGACACCACGCAGTTCGATCATGAGGAGGCAAGCGCGCGCGCGAGCATGGGCTGGAGGGACTGCCAGACGAGGTCGGCCACGCGCCGGGTGCCTTCCTCGTTGGGATGGATGCCATCAGGTTGATTGAGTGACGCGTCGCCGGCCACGCCGTCCAGGAAGAACGGCAGCAGCGTCACGCCGTCCTGCGCACCCAGATCGACGTACACCTGCCTGAACTCGCGCGTGTACTGCGGTCCGAAGTTGGGCGGCGCTTCCATGCCGCACAACAGCACCGCGATGTTGCGGTCGCGCGCAACCCGGATCATCTGCGCGAGGTTGTCGCGCATCGGCGCCACGGGCAGGCCGCGCAGGCCGTCGTTGGCGCCGAGTTCGAGGACGAGCACGCGCACGTCGCCGTCGAGCGCCCAGTCGAGGCGACGCACGCCGCCGGCCGTCGTGTCTCCCGATACGCCCGCGTTCACGATCTCGACGTCGAAGCCTGCCTCGTCGGCCTTGCGCTGGACGAGGGTCGGCCATGCGAGATCCGGCGAGAGACCGAGCCCCGCGGTGAGGCTGTCGCCAAGCGCCACGACGCGCGGGCGATTCGACGGAGTGGCTGGCGCTGTCGAGGGGCGGACTGGTGTCGACGTGGCTGCGGCGCCGGCGTTGGGCTCCTCACGTTGGCAACCGGCCACGCCAAGCACCGCGGCGGCGAGAACGGCGAGACAGTGACGTCTGCGCATCGCTCACCGCGCTCCGAGCGCCGCGAGGCGCGCGTCGATGTCTGCCAGGGCCTGTTCGAGCATGGCGCGGTGTGCGGGACGGCAGGCGCGCTGCAAGTCGGCGAGGACGCGAGCCCGCGAGAGCGCCAGCGCGTCGACCTGCTGTCGGCGCTCCGCATCGGCCGCCGAAACGTCGGGCGCGGCAGTGGCCGCGCGACGCTCCGCCGCCGCCTCCTGCTGTTCCTCGACAGACTTGCTCTCCCACCCTCGTGCCATGCGTGCCTGCTTATCTTGAAATTACCGGCCTTGGGCCTTGGGCCATCGGCCTTGGGCCATCGGCCTTGGGCCATCGGCCTTGGGCCATCGGCCTTCGAAACAAAGCCGCCCTTGTGCCATCGGCCGGTAGGGTCGGCCATCAAGGCCCGCCCCGCCTTCCCCTCATTCGGCATTCGGCATTCGGCATTCGGCATTCCCCTACCGTACGCTGACGCCGGCGCGCAGCCAGCGGCCGGGCATCGCCACGCCGCGAATCTCCTCGTAGCGCGTATCGCCGATGTTGGCCGCCTCGACGAACATCATCATGCGTTTCACCGGACGCGCCAGCCGCACGTCGAGCGTAGTCCAGGCCTCCCGCGCATACGGTCGTCGATGTTCCACGCGCGCGCCGGCCGACAGCGCCCACGGCAGTTGCACCGCGATGTCGCCGCCGAGCCCGTGCGGCGCATAGTCGTCCACGTACTTCGACAGTCCGACCAGGGCTCCCGTCTCCACACGCGTGAAGGCGTACTGGAGCCCGATCGCCGCCGGACCGCGACGGCCGCGCAGCGACGCCTCGAACCCGTGGCTGCGTACGTCCCTGATGTTCTCGGTCCGCCAGCGGACGGTTGCGTCGGGACGCACCCAGTCGATCACATCACGTTCACGGCGCGCGAAGGTGGTCACCGACCCCACCCACGATCCGCCGAGATACATGTCCACGCCCGTGTCGCCTGTCCACCCCTGCTCCGGCTCGAGCAACGGGCTCGCCAGGTGATTGGGATCCGTGTAGTAACGCTCGGTGAACGTCGGCACGCGAAAGGCGCGCCCGACGCTGGCGCGCCATTTCACGCGAGGGCGCAGCGGCAAGGCGACGGCCAGCGACGGACTGACGGCCGTCCCGAACGTCGAGTACGCGTCCACGCGGGCGCTCGGGTACAGCAGGAGACGGCCGGCTCGCGCCTCGAGTTCGGCGAACGCGCTGACGCGGCCTTCCTCGCGCGCACCGAGCGCAGACGATCGAAGCCAGTCGGCCGTCGCCTCCACGCCCGACGTGAGCCGCATCGTCGAGGAGAGCGCGCCACCGAACCTGACGGCGCCACCGACCACGTGCGTGCGATGACGATTCGGTTGCGCACCGATCGCGCGGGGGTCGTAGAGGAAGGTGTCGCCGTGCGTGCGATACCACGCGTCTGCCGTCAGCGACCACGCACCGCGCAAGGTCCTGCCCTGCCGGGCCGTGACGAGCAGCTGGTTGGTCCGCTCGTGCGATGGCGCGGGACCGTAGTAACCGGCCGCCCCGAAATCCTTGTCGAGGAACGCCACGGCGAGCGTGGTGGTGCCGAGCCGCAGATCCGCCCCCACCTGCTGATGCAGGAAATCGCGCGCCGGCGCGAAGCCCGTCGATCGATCCACTGACGCACTCA
>CAYRAE010000074.1:0-6324 GCA_964422175.1 uncultured Luteitalea sp.
CGCGCTCGAGGTCCATGCTGTCGAGCACCTGCGCTTCCATCTCCCGCGCCTGCAGGGCGCCGGTGAGTTCGAGGAAACGATCGGCCAGCGTCGACTTGCCGTGGTCGATGTGCGCGATGATCGAGAAGTTGCGAATGAAGCGCGGGTCCATGAAAAGCCCTTCATTATAGCTGGACGGCGCCAGGCCTTCGGCCTTGGGCCTTGGGCCTTGGGCCTTGGGTCTTCGCAAAGGAGCGTTCCCGAACATCGCGACATTCCCGGCATTCCCGGCATCGCAGCATTTCAGTCCGCCCGTTCGTAGACGCAGAGGGCGTCGTGCCGCGCGACGATGCGGTCGTTGTCGCCGCAGCTCGTGGTGACCTCCAGCACTACGTCTTCTCCGCCCTGAGACGCGAACGGCGTGCCGAACACCGCGACCCAGGGGTCGTCCACTGTGACATCGAGTCCTGAGCGATGCGCGTGCAGGACGATCCCCGCGGCCTGCGACCACGTGACCGCGCTGAAGTGGAAGCGTGGCCGTCTCGCGCCGCTGGCCACGAGATGGCGAGCCGTGTCGACGGCCACCACGTATCGCGTCGCGCCATGTGCCGCCTGATTCGACGCGTAATCCGTGGCACGCCCCACCGTACCGATCGATGCGGCGGCGAGTGCCACGAGGATGACCGCACCAAGCAGCGCCGTGATGTACCGGACAGCCGCCGGTCCGCGCGCGACGATGGTCACCGCGTGCGCCGCCAGACACCCGACCAGCAAGGCGCCGATGGCCGCGATCCAGAACACCTGGTACGCGCCGACAGGCCCCACGATCCGTGTCACCGACCACCACGCCAACAGGGCACCGAGCGACGCCAGCGCGCACACGCGCGACAGGCCCGGCTCGCGCCTCGTGCGAATCGCGAGACCGGCCGTGCCGATCACGAGCAGTCCGGCGAGCACCACGAGGCTCCACGATCCACGTGGCACGTAGGCGTTGCCCCACGCCAGTGTGAACTCCGGTCGCCATGCGCTGGTCAGGGCGTCGCTCCAGATGAACAGCGATTCCGAAAACGAGCGGTCGGCGCTGTCGGCCGTGGCGAAGAACCTCCAGATGCGTGTCGCGTTGCCGGGCGCGCCTGTCAGTTGCTTGATGATCGGCGGCAGCCACAGCAGCACGCCCACGCCGATGGCAGCCCGGATGGCACTTGACGAGGCACCGCCGCGCTTCACTGCACGCATCGCGAGGATGCCCATCACGCCGAGGACGACCACGGCGTACGGCACCACCGACACGCTCGACTGCATGGCGAGCGATGCCGTCACGACGCCACCGACCATCGCCATCCGCGAGCCGAGACTGCCAACGGCGCAGAGCACCGTCATCGTCACGAGCGGAATCACGATGACGTGCGCGTTCCACGCACTTCCCACGAGGTCACCGGCGCGCCAGACGAACACCGACACCGCGGCGGTAATCGCAAACGCCGCCACACGCGGCACGGCGGCCAGCCCCCGCCACATCGCGGCAAGCGCGAGACCGTTGACCAGGAGCGCGGCGAGCGTGAGGTCGAGAGACGATGAGCCGGCGGCGAGATAGAGCGGCGCGTGCAGGTAGAACTGGAGGGGGCCGGGATGATGCCAGCCGTATTGCGAGTAGGGCCCCAGCAACACCGGCGTCCTCAGGGCCGTCCCCGTCGTCAGCTCGATGACAGCGACATCGCCGAACGGCACCGCTGCGGGCGTCGACGCGACGAGCCAGCCGAGAAGCACTACGCACGCGCAGACCGCAACGAGGCCCACTGCGGACGGTGAGGCGAGACGTCGACCCATGAAGGCCGCTCAGTGTGTCACGCCGGCCCGGGGCGCGTCAGGACGGCGAACTCCATCGAGGCCAGAGGATCCCCGATGTCGTGCGGCACCACGCGTCCCGGATCCCGAGCAAGCGGCCACGTCCAGATGAGGGCCAGCGCGAGATACGCCACGACCGCCGCGACATGACGACGCGCGACGCGCATGTCCGAACTGTCTCACAGCACTGGTCGGAAGCTCGACGAATCGCTACTGGACTACAACGTCTCGAAGGTCCGCCGCACCATGCGCTGACCGGTGCCCGGACGCGAAGCGTCTCTACCGCTGATCGCGTGGGATGAAGGACTGCGGATAGGGCGGGCCGATGTAGTCGGCGCGGGGGCGGATCAGGCGGTTGTTCGCCAGCTGTTCCAGCACGTGCGCCGTCCAGCCCGACACGCGGCTGACGGCGAAGATCGGCGTGTAGAGATCGATGGGGATGCCCATCGTGTAGTACGTGGAGGCCGAGTAGAAGTCGACGTTCGGAAACAGCTTCTTCTCGCCCGTCACCACCTGCTCGATCCGCTGCGAGAGCTGGAACCAGCGCGGGTGGCCGGCGCGCTCGCCGAGCTCCTTCGACATGCGCCGCAGGTGCGTGGCGCGCGGATCCTCGGTGCGGTACACGCGGTGTCCGAAGCCGGGGATCTTCTCCTTGCGCGCGAGCTTGGCGCGCACGTACTCCTCGGCGCGCTCGTCCGACGCGGCCTCGCCGAGGTCGAGCAGCATCTTCATGACCTCGGCGTTCGCGCCGCCGTGCAGCGGTCCCTTCAACGTGCCGATGCCCGCAACGATGGCGGAGTGGACGTCGCTGAGCGTGGCGGCGCATACACGCGCCGCGAACGTCGACGCGTTCAGTTCGTGGTCGGCGTGCAGAATCAGGCCGATGTCGAAGGCGCGCACGGACGTCGCGTCGGGCCGCTCGCCCTTCAGCATGTAGAGGAAGTTGGCCGCCTGGCTGAGCGCCGGATCCGGCGCGATGAGCCCGCCGCCCTGGATCATCCGGCCGTAGCTGGCCACGAGCGTGCCCATCTGCGCCGTGAGGCGCACGGCCTTCCTGTAATTGGCTGCGGGGCTGTTGTCCGAGGCGTCGGCGTCGTAGTGCGACAGCGCCGACGTCAGCGTGCGCAGCGTATCCATACCGTCGCCCGGCGGCAGGCTCCGCATCAGGCGGACGACACCCTCCGGCAACGCCCGCGACGCGGCGAGCTGCGAGTGCAGATCGCCGAGCTCCGCGCGGTTCGGCAGGCGCCGATGCCACAGCAGGAAGCAGACTTCCTCGAACGTCGCCGACTGCGCGAGGTCGTGGATGTCGTACCCGCAGTACGACAGGATCCCGCGGTCGCCATCGATGAAACAGATGGCCGACGATGTCGCGACGACGTCCTGGAGACCGGACACGTTACTCGCCCGCGATCTGCGTGCTGAGCACCGCCTCGTCGCCGCCGAACTGCTGGAACAGCGACGTCAGGCCCGGGTAGAGGAAGCCGACCTGGAACAGGACGAGGAACGGCAGCGTGCCGTAGATGCCGTTGGCGAGGGCGTAGAAGACCGTGAACGTGAAGTACAGGCCCAGCGCCACTTCGGCGAGGGGCTGCCACAGCATCATCTGGTGGTACTTCTTGCCGGCCCAGTCGTCGCCCGTGCGTTCGACGCCGTGCTTGGGCGTGCGGACGAACTCGGTCTGGCGCCCGGCAATCGCCTCGATCACCGCGCGCGTGTTGTTGATCGACAGACCGATGCCCACCGCCATCAGCAGCGGCAGGTACTTGATGCGTTCCTTCCAGGTCTGCGGATACGCCTGCATCTGCGAGAACGCGTAGAAGTTGACCACCGAGAACGTCGCCGCGAAGAACAGCGGGATGTCGATGAGCAGCATCTCGGACCAGCCCATGTTGTAGCGCACGTACATGGACGGGAACATCAGCACGCACAACGCCACCATCAGCAGGTAGTTGAAGTTGGCGGTGAGATGGAAGAACGCCTCGGCCTTGACGCGGAACGGCAGGTCGGCGGCGAGGATCTGCGGCAGGAGCTTGAGCGCCGTCTGCACGGAGCCCTTGGCCCAGCGGAACTGCTGCGACTTGAAACTGTTCATCTCCACCGGCAGTTCCGCCGGCGTGATGACGTCCTCCATGAACACGAAGCGCCAGCCGCGCAGCTGCGCGCGGTAGCTGAGATCGAGGTCCTCTGTCAGCGTGTCGTGCTGCCAGCCGCCCGACTGCTCGATCGCGTCGCGCCGCCAGATGCCGGCCGTGCCGTTGAAGTTGAAGAAGCAGCCCGCACGGTTGCGGCTGCCGTGCTCGAGCACGAAGTGCCCGTCGAGCATGATCGCCTGGATGCGCGTGAGCGTGGAGTAGTCGGCGTTGATGTGGCCCCAGCGGGCCTGCACCATGCCCACCTGCGGGTCGGCGAACTGTGGCAGCGCGCGGCGCAGGAAGTCGGCGGGCGGCACGAAGTCGGCGTCGAAGATCGCGATGAAGCGGCCGTCGGCCACCTGCATCCCCGCCTCGAGCGCGCCGGCCTTGAAGCCCGTGCGGTCCGCGCGGTGCAGGTACGTGATGTTGAAGCCCTGGTTCTTCCAGCGGCGGACGGCCAGCGCGGCAACGTCGACGGTCTCGTCCGTCGAGTCGTCCAGCACCTGGATCTCCATCAGCTCCCGCGGATAGTCCATGCGGCAGACCGCGTCGATGAGACGGTCCACCACGTACATCTCGTTGAAGATCGGGAGCTGGATCGTCACGACCGGCAGCGGATCGAGTTGCGGCAGCGGTCCGGGCACATGGTCGGCGTAGCGCTTGTACCAGTACACCATCACGTACCGGTGCCAGCCGTAGAACGCCAGGATGCTCAGGACGAAGAAGTACGCCGCAAGGATCGCCAGTTCGGTGAGGGTCATGGTCGGCCAGGTCCGCGCGCCGGCCACTGATGACCTCGGCGAGGCACACGAAAGTCGACAGGATATCGCAGGCAACCGGCAACCGGCAACCGGCAACCGGCAACCGGCAACCGGCAACCGGCTGGCCCTGCGGCCGGGCTCGGAGAGCCGGCCCTACCTATTTGGCGGCGGTAGGTAGGGTCGGCCCTCCGGGCCCGACCGCACCCGCCGGACACCGAGGGGTCATCGCACGAACGCGACGGTCGAGGCGACGCCCGTGGCGCCAGGCCGCTGGGTCGGGACGGGACGCCAGTTGATGACAACGGGATCGGGGGCGCGGCGGGGCCCGCAGGTGACCGGGCCGGGGGCGACGCCGAACGTGGTGAAGCGCACGAGGCTCAGCCTGGCGGTGACGAAGCGAAGGGTGGCGGCATCGACAGGTCGGGCCCGGAGGGCCGACCCTGCCTACCGCCACAGAAGGCAGGGCCGCCTACTGCCACAAAAGGTAGGGCCGGCTCTCCGAGCCCGGCCCGTCGGCGACCATGAACCGCCCTCGCCCTCGGCGTCATTCGTCATTCTGCATTCGGCATTACCTGCATTCCCGGCATTCCCGGCATCGCGGCATTTCCCCGCATTCCCCACATTAGGCATTCATCATTCCGCATTGCCCAATCCCATGCTAAACTACGAGGTTCCGTCCGCGCCGCTCGGACCCCGTCGGGTGGACGCCCACCAGCCATGCAGGCCACCACACTCCGCGCACTCGAGTTCGACCAGATCGCGGCCGTGGTGCGTTCGTACGCCGTCACGCCATTCGGTGCCGCTCGCCTCGAACGCCTGACGCCGTCCACCGAGCCGGTCCGCGTGGCGGAGACCCTCGACCTCACGGGCGAGGCCATCCTGCTGCTCCAGGACCACCAGACGCTGCCGCTCAGAGGCAACGAGGCCGTCCAGGGGGCGATCGACGGGCTCGTCGTCGCAGGCGCGCCGCTCGAACCTCTTCGCCTGCTGGCGCTCGCGGACTTCTTCGAATCGGTGGATCGCTCGGCGGCGCTCGTCGAACGCGCCGCCACGCGACTGCCGGCCCTGGCTGCCGTCGCCAGACGCGCCTCGCGGTTCACCGACGAGAACGCCCGCGTGCGCAAGGCCATCAGTCAGCACGGCGAGGTGGTGGACGATGCGAGTCCGGCGCTGGCGCACCTGCGCGACAAGCTGCGCAGGCAGCGGCAGCGGCTGCGCGGCACGCTGGAGTCGTACCTGCGCGGCAGGGACACGGCGAAGTACCTGCAGGACCAGGTCATCACCGAGCGCAATGGCCGCTTCGTCATCGTCGTGCGCGCGGAGCATCGCGGGGCGATCCCCGGGCTCGTCCATGGAGCGTCGGCCAGCGGCGCCAGTCTCTACCTCGAACCGCTCAGCACCGTCGACGTCAACAACGACATCGTCGCGCTGGAGGAGCAAGAGGCGGAGGAGGTCCATCGGATTCTGCTCGGCCTGACCGACGGGTACCGGGCACGTGCCGTCGACCTGCACGCCACGCTCGACGCCGCGACGACACTCGACGAAATCCAGGCGAAGGCCCGGTTCTCCATGTCGTTCAACGGCGTCAGGCCGGCGCTGTCGCA
>CAYRAE010000074.1:6424-11613 GCA_964422175.1 uncultured Luteitalea sp.
GCCCGAGGCTGGCGTTCGCGTGCCGCGCGAGAAGGAGCCGGTGGCGAGCGACCTGCTGGTGATCCCGCCGGCCAGGGCGCTGGTCATCACGGGGCCGAACACCGGCGGCAAGACCGTGGCGCTCAAGACGGCAGGGTTGCTCGTGTTGATGGCCCAGGCGGGTCTGTTCGTGCCCGCCGAAGCCGGATCGCGGCTGCCCGTGTTCCGCAGCGTGTTCGCCGACATCGGAGACGAGCAGTCGATCGCCGCCAACCTGAGCACGTTCTCGTGGCACATGACGAGCATCGTGGCGATGGACGAGGCGCTCCGGCTCCCGGCGCTCGTGCTGCTCGACGAGGTCGGCAATGGCACCGACCCCGTGGAAGGCGGCGCGCTCGGCGTGGCCGTGATCGACCACTTCCGCCAGCGCGGCGCGGTGGTCGTGGCGACCACGCACTACGAGACGATCAAGTCGTACGCCACGAGCACGCCGGGCGTCACATGCGCCGCGTTCGGCTTCGAACCCGAGACGTTCGCACCGACGTACAGGCTGATCTACGGGTCGCCGGGCGGGAGTCTGGCTTTCGAGATCGCGGCGCGGCTGGGCCTGCCGCGCGCCGTCCTCGACGCCGCGCACGCGTGGCGCACGGACACGGAGGTCCGCGTCTCCGAGCAGATGGCGAAGCTCGACCGTGAGTTGCAGGCGCTCGACCACGAGCGGCGACTCACGAGCCAGGCCCGCGTGCAGGCCGAGGCCGCGGAGCGCCAGTTGCGCGCGCGCGAGGAGGCGCTGCGTGAACGCGAAGCCCAGTTCACGCGTAAGCTCGAACAGCGGCTGAACGAGCAGCTCCGCGATGCCAGGGCCGAGGTCGACAAGGTAGTGACCGACCTCCGCCGGCAGGCCGCCGCCCTCGAAAAGCAGCAGCAGAAGCGGATTGCCGCGCTGCCCACCGGTGTCACGGGCGAGCTCCGCTCCTCTTCCCAGGCCGCGCTCGACGCCATCGCCGGGCGTGTCCGCGAGGGCGCCGGCCCGGGAGGGTCTGTGGCCGGGCCGTCCGCCTCCGCGGTGGGCCTGCCCACCGACGCGGCGGCGACAAGTGGCAGCGGAGCCGCGAAGGTGGGGGATCGCGTGGAAGTCGGCGTGCTGCGCCTTGGCGGCGTGGTGCAGCGCATCGCCGGTGCCGACGCCGAGGTGGACGTGAACGGCAAGCGGATGCGCGTGAAAGTGGCGGATCTGCGCAGGATCGGAGGAGCGACCCCGCAGGCGGCGCCCAACGTGCGGGTCACGCTGGCCGATCGCGGCCAACACGTCCACGGTGCCGATCTGAACGTGATCGGCTGCACCGTCGACGAGGCCATCGACCGCGCGGACAAGTTCCTCGACGAGGCGGCGGTGCAGGACCTGCGGAGCGTGCGCGTGATTCACGGCCACGGAACGGGCAGGCTGCGGCAGGCGTTGAGTGGATATCTCAACGCGCATCCGCTCGTCCTGCGTGCCGCGCCGGCACCGCACGACATGGGTGGGGCGGCGGTGACGCTCGTCGAACTGCGGGACTAGGTCAGCCACGTGCGCTACGGGCGGGAACTGATCGATCAGATCCGGCACGCCGCCGACATCGTGGCGGTGATTCAGGAGTACGTGCCGCTCAAGAAGGCGGGGGCGACGTACAAGGGGTTGTGTCCGTTTCATGGGGAGCGCACGCCGTCGTTCACCGTGAACCGCGACAAGGGCTTCTTCCACTGCTTCGGGTGCGGGCAGGGGGGAGACGTCTTCAAGTTCGTGGAGCTCCAGGAGGGCGTGGGGTTCCAGGATGCGGTGAAGCGGGTGGCGGCGCGCTTCGGGATCACGCTCCCCGAGGTGCCCTCGTCACCCGAGGCGCAGGCGGAGGACGCCGAGCGCGAAGCGCTGCTCAAGGCGCACGACCTGGCGCGGGCGTTCTATGCCGCGCAGCTCGAGGCGCCGGCCGGCGCGGCGGCGCGCGACCTCCTGCAACGGCGCGACGTCGGGCAGGAGGCTGTTGCGACGTTCGGTGTCGGGTACGCTCCCCCGTCGCGCGACGCGCTGGTGCGGCACCTGCGGCAGCAGGGATTCGCGCCGGCGCAACTGGTGCGCGGCGGTCTCGCCGTCCAGCGAGACGATGGGTCGGTGGTGGACCGGTTCAGGAACCGGCTGCTCTTCCCCATCCACAGGGAGGGCGGGTCGGTGGTGGCGTTCGGCGGGCGGGCGATGGCCGACGATCAGGTACCGAAATACCTGAATTCGCCGGAAACGCCGCTGTACACGAAGGGGCGCGTGCTCTACGGGCTGCACCTGAGCAAGCACGCCATCCGGAAAGCCGGCCGCGTCGTCATGATGGAGGGGTACTTCGACGTCATCCAGGCCTGGCAGGGCGGGGTGACCAACAGCGTGGCGTCGAGCGGCACCGCGCTGACGCAGGTGCAGGCACAGACGCTGCGGCGGTTCGCGTCGCAGGTGGTGCTGAGTTTCGATGCCGACGGGGCCGGCCAGAATGCGGCGGTCAAGTCAGGCGATCTCCTGGTGGCGGAAGGCTTCCAGGTAGGGGTGGCCCTGCTGCCGGAGGGCGAAGACCCCGATACGTACGTGCGGCGGGCCGGTGGAGACGCGTACCGCGCGCGGGTCGAGGAGGCAACGCCGTACCTCGACTTCGTGCTGGACCGTGCCGTGAGCCGGCACGACGTGAAGGACCCGAACGGGCGGATGGCGTTCCTCAACGAGATGCTGGCGGTGGCGGCCCGCATCCCTGAGGCATTGGCCCGGGATCAGTTCGCGGATCGACTCGCCCACCGGGCGCAGGTGGGCGAGGACACGGTCCGTCAGGAGATTCGCAAGGCGGCGGTGACGCGGCAGGAACACCTGCCCGACAGCGCGCGCCGCGCGTCGATGCCCGGGGTGACCCGGGCGGAGCGCGAGCTGATCGTGGGCGTGTTGAACACGCCCGGCGAGGCGATGCTCGCGATGGATGCGCTCGAGGATGCCGACCTCGAGCCCTTGCGCACCGGGCGTTTGTTGCGCCTGGTGCTCACCACAGACGTCCAGGATCCCGCACAGATGCCGGCGCGGATCCTGGCCGGTCTCACAGAAGAGGAGCGCCGGTGGGTCACCGGATTGAGGATGAGCGCGGGCGTCGTCGCGACGCCACAGGAGTGCGTGCGGGCGATACGCGTGCTGCGGCTGGAACGCGAACGGGGGAACGTGCAGCGGGAGATCGACAGGCTGCAGGACACCGGCGGCGCGGCCAGCACGGCGCGCATCATGGAGCTGTGGATGCGAAAGAAGGAACTGCTGGCGCAGATCGAAAGCCTGGCGTGATAATCGAAGATCGGCCCGCCGCCACGCGCGCGGGCCGGGGAGGCCAGGCCGACGTGTCCATCGAAGACAAGTACGACGAAGTGCGTCACCTGATCGCGATCGGGAAGGAGAAGGGCTATCTCCTGTACGACGAGGTCAGTGAGGTGCTTCCGGCCGACATCACCTCGTCGGCCGAGGAACTCGAGGACCTGTTCAGCACCTTCGGCAACGCGGGCATCGAGGTCGTGGAGTCCGAGCAGAAGTACCGCGAGGACAAGATGCTGGATCGCCCCGACACGGGCGACGAGCCGGAGCTGGATCTCACGCCCGGCGCGCTGGACAAGACCAATGACCCGGTGCGCATGTACCTGCGCGAGATGGGCACGGTGCCGCTGCTCACGCGCGAGGGCGAAGTCGAGATCGCCAAGCGCATCGAGCGCGGCAAGCTCGCGGTGATCAAGTCGATCTCGCGCACGCCGACCGTCTCGCGCAAGATCCTCGAGATGGGCGAGCAGCTCAAGGCGGGCCAGCGCACCATCCGCGAGATCGCGATCTTCACCGACGAGGAAGTCACCGAGGATCGGCTCGAGGAACGCGCCCGCGAAGTCCTCAAGCAGATCGACACGGTCAAGAAGGCCATCGCCGTCTTCAAGACCGCCGAGGCGAAGTTCGCGACGATCAAGAAGGGCAAGACCAGGGCGGAGCTCGGCAAGTGGCGCAAGGCGCGCTGGTCGATGCTGCGCAAGCGCGTGCAGATCTCGAAGGCGATCCGGCGCATCGAGTTCACCGAGGCCGTCAAGCGGCGCCTGATCGAGGAGATCAAGGAGCAGGTCGAGGCGGTGCAGAAGCTGCAGCGCGAGGCCGACCACATCGAGCGTCAGGTCAACCCGACAGCCAAGGGCCGCAAGCCGAAGCTGAAGGAAGAGGAGAAGAAGGTCCTCCTCAAGAAGCAGAAGGATCTGCGCGCCACCGTGCAGCAGATGTCGGCCGATCTCGAGGAGACGCCCGAGCGGCTGCGGCACACGCTCGAGACGATCTACCGCGGCGAGATGCAGGCCGAGCAGGCCAAGAAGGAACTGGTCGAGGCCAACCTGCGCCTCGTGGTCTCCATCGCGAAGAAGTACACCAACCGCGGCCTGCAGTTCCTGGACCTGATCCAGGAAGGCAACATCGGCCTGATGAAGGCCGTGGACAAGTTCGAGTACCGGCGCGGGTACAAGTTCTCGACCTACGCCACGTGGTGGATCCGTCAGGCCATCACGCGCGCGATCGCCGATCAGGCACGCACCATCCGCATCCCGGTGCACATGATCGAGACGATCAACAAGCTGATTCGCACCTCGCGCGCGCTCGTGCAGGAGCTCGGGCGCGAACCGACGTCCGAGGAGATCGCGCAGCGGATGGACATCCCCGTCGCGAAGGTCCGCAAGGTCCTCAAGATCGCGCAGGAGCCGATCTCGCTCGAGACGCCGATCGGCGAGGAAGAGGATTCGCACCTCGGCGACTTCATCGAGGATCGCAACATCGTGTCGCCGGCCGAGGCCGTCATCAATCTGAACCTCAAGGAACAGACAGACGACGTGCTGAAGACGCTGACGCCGCGCGAGGAGCGCGTCATCAAGATGCGCTTCGGCGTCGGCGACGGCAGCGAGCACACGCTCGAGGAAGTCGGCCAGAACTTCGCCGTCACGCGCGAGCGCATCAGGCAGATAGAGGCCAAGGCGCTCCGCAAGCTGCGCCACCCGTCGCGCAGCCGCAAGCTGAAGGCCTTCCTCGAAGGCCGCTCGTAGAATCACCCCCAGATGGAGCGCACGGGCGTCAGCCCGTGCGTCTGCAGCGCTGAGGCGCGGGTCCTGTCGCCGGACAGCCCCACCCGTCCTCAGCGCGAACGGCCCTTGTA
>CAYRAE010000075.1:0-1491 GCA_964422175.1 uncultured Luteitalea sp.
GGGCGAGCCGACGCGCCTCGAGATCGGCGCGCACAACGTCTTCCGCGAGTTCGTGACGATCAATCGCGGGACGGCCGGTGGCGGCGGCGTTACCCGCATCGGCGATCACAACCTGTTCATGGCGTACTCGCACGTCGCACATGACTGCGTGGTGGGCAACCACACGATCTTCGGCAACGGCGCCACGCTCGGCGGCCACGTCACCGTCGAGGACTACGCCACGATCAGCGCCTTCTCGGGAGTGCACCAGTTCTGCCGCGTGGGCCGTCACGCGTTCATCGGCGGCTACTCGGTGGTCACCAAGGACGCGCTGCCGTTTGCCAAGGCCGTCGGCAACAGGGCGCGCAACTACGGCCTCAACACCATCGGTCTCATGCGGCGCGGGTTCACGCAGGACACCGTCACGCGCCTGCGCCATGCGTATCGCTATCTGCTCGTGTCGCGCCTGAACACCACGCGCGCGCTCACCGAGATCGAGCGCGATCCCGAGCTGCAGTGCGACGAGGTGCAATACCTCGTGGACTTCATCCGTCATTCCCAGCGCGGCGTGATCCTCCGCCGTGCCACACGCCGGCACGACGACGTGTCGCCGGACGAGTGAAGGAGCGCCCTGCGCGCGTCGACACGCGCCTGGCGGCCTGAGTCATGGCTTCGATCGGCCTCATCGCCGGCAACGGCACCTTCCCCCTGCTGGTCCTCTCCGCCGCGCGTGCCCTCGGGCACGACGTCACAGTTGTCGCGATCAAGGAAGAGGTGGGACCGGACCTGGCCGAGCAGGCGGCGGCCGTCGGCGCGGCGCTGCACACCGTGTCGCTCGGCCAGCTCGGACGCTGCATCGAGATCCTGCGCGAAGCCGGGTGCACGCAGGCGGTGATGGCCGGGCAGGTGAAGCACGCGAAGCTGTTCGCGGGCATCACGCCCGACTGGACGCTGATGCAGGTGCTGATGCGCCTGCGCGCCAAGTCCACCGACGCGCTCATCTCGGCGATCGCTGACGTGATGCGCGGCAAGGGGATCGAGCTCATGGACTCGACCACCTTCATCCAGCCGCTGCTGGCGCGCGACGGCCACATCGCGGGGCCTGCACTCGACGCGGCAGCACACGCCGACCTGGCCTTCGGGTACCGTATGGCCGACGCCATCGCCGGGCTCGACATCGGCCAGACGATCATCGTGAAGGATCAGGCGGTGGTGGCCGTCGAGGCGATGGAAGGCACCGACGAGGCCATCCGTCGCGCCGGCCGACTGGCAGGTCCGGGCGCCGCCGTCATCAAGGTGGCCAAGCCCAATCAGGACATGCGCTTCGACGTCCCCGTCGTCGGCCTGCCGACGATCGCCGTGTTGCGCGAGGCAGGCATCAGGCTGCTGTCGATCGACGCCGGGCGTACGCTGGTGCTCGACGGCCAGGCCACCGTCGACGCGGCCGACGCCGCGGGCGTGACGGTGGTAGGACGTCCACTGGGAGAACAGATTCGTGGCTGACGCGTTGCG
>CAYRAE010000075.1:1591-11605 GCA_964422175.1 uncultured Luteitalea sp.
GAGCTCGAGGACTTCGTGGCTGCCGTGCGCGAGGGGCGGCCTCCGCGCGTGGATGGGACGCAGGGGCGTCGCGCGCTCGCGCTCGCGCGCCGCATCAACGACCAGATGACCCAGGGATGACGACAGGCATGGATGTCGAACGATTGGCCGAGACGCTTGCCGCAGGGGAGACGCTGCCGGCCTCGCAGTTGCGATCGCTGGCCACGAATCGCGATCTGATCGGGCTCGGCATGCTGGCCGCCGACGTTCGTCGCCGGCTGCATGGCGGGAAGGGTACCTTCGTGCGCGTGGAGGTCGTCGACATCTCCGCGTCCGAATCAGAGGCAGACGCTGTGCCGGGATGGAGGCCAGGGGCTTCAGCCCCTGGCGTGGACATTCCCGTCGAAGCCGGTGAGGTGCGCCTCGTCGGGGTCCCCGCGTCGCTCGACGAGGCGGTCGGCGCGGTGCGCGCACTGCGCGCCGTGGCCGCGGTCCCGCTCTCGGGCTTCGCGCTCGAGGACTTGAAAGAACTGTCGGCAACCGGCAACGGGCAACCGGCAACCGATGACTCGACAGCGACGACGGGCGGAGGGACGGGACTCCGCAATGTCTTGTTTGCTCTACGCGAGGCGGGACTCGATGCCGTGGCGTCGGCCCGGGTCGACAGGATCGATCTCGATGCGTTGCGCGCTGTGGCAGACGCGGGACTCGCAGTGCAGGCCGTGACGCTGGGCACGCCTGTAGAAGGCGAGGCGTTGCTCGACTGCCTGGAACGGATCCGCGCGTGGCAGGCGGCCACCGGCGTCGTGCGCGCCTGCGTGCCGGTGCCCGTGGAGACCGCGACGGACCAGCCCACGACGGGCTACGACGACATGCGTCATGTCGCCGTGGCGCGACTGCTGCTCGACAACGTCGCGCACATCCAGGCGCACTGGACGCGCATGGGCGCGAAGCTGTCGCAGGCGTGTCTCCTGTTCGGCGCCGACGACATCGACGCCGTCCCCGCGCGCGACGCCATGCCCTATGGTCCGCGCCGCGCGATCGTCGAGGAAGTGCGCCGCAATCTCGTGGCGGCGTCACTCGAGCCTGTCGAGCGCGACGGTGCCCACGCCGTGCGGAGCGTTGTGGATCCGACGGGGAGCCCCGCGTGATCCGGATCGGCGCCGTCGGGTTCCTGAACGCGCGTCCGCTCGTTCACGGACTCGATCGCGATCCGCGCGTCAGTCTGCGGCTCGACGTGCCCGCCGAGTGCGCGCGCCTGTTGCACGCGGGCGCGATCGACATCGGCCTCGTTCCTGTCATCGAGCTGCTGCACGGCGAGCGCCCCTTCGACATCGTCCCCGGTCTCGCGATCGGATGTCTCGGGCCTGTCTCGTCGGTGGCGCTCTTCACGCGTGTGCCGATCGCGCAGGTCCGCCGGATTGCGCTCGACGTCAGTTCGCGGAGCTCCGTCGGCCTCGTGCGCGTGCTCTGCCGGCACCACTTCGGGATCGCCCCGGATTTCGTCGACGCGTCGCCGGACCTCGCCGGCATGCTGGCCGTTGCCGATGCCGCGTTGCTCATCGGCGACCCGGCGTTCGACGCGCCATGGCAGGCGCTCGGCGCCACGAAGATCGATCTCGGTGAGTCGTGGCACGATTTCACGGGCCTGCCGTTCGTGTTCGCGGCGTGGATCGCCCGGCCAGGCGTCGTGACGCCCGAGTTGACGGGTCTGCTGCACGAGGCGAGGCGACAGGGTGACGCGGCCATCCCGGCGATCGCCGCAACCGAGGCGGGACCGGATCGGGCGCGTGCCGCGCGGCTCGAGCGCTATCTCCGCCGGAACATCCGGTACGATCTGGACGATGCGGCGCGGCTCGGGCTGGTGCGATATCTCTCGCTGGTGATGCAGGATGGCCTCGCCGCTTCCAGGCCTGACGTGGTGCGTGCGGTGGAGTCGCTCGGTGCGGCGGCGCCGGCCGGCCGATGATGGGCGAACGCAAGATGACCGAGCCGACAGTGACGCAGATGTCTGTTGACGCCATCGCCGCCAAGGTGTCGCGCGGCGAGCGTATCGACGCCGGCGAAGCCCTCACGCTCTATCGAGACGCCAGCACGTGGCTGCTGGGCCGCCTCGCCGACGACATTCGCGCGCGCCGGCATCCGGAGCGGCTCGTCACCTACATCATCGATCGCAACGTCAACTACACGAACGTGTGCGTGGCGCGCTGCAACTTCTGCGCGTTCTATCGCACCGTCGGCAGTCCCGACGGCTACGTGCTCTCGCGCGAGGAACTGTTTGCGAAGATCGACGAGACGATCGCCGTTGGCGGCAACCAGCTCCTGCTGCAGGGCGGACACAACCCCGATCTGCCGCTCGCGTGGTACGAGGACCTCTTCCGTGCGGTGAAGGCGGCGTATCCGACGTTCAGGCTGCACGCGCTGTCGCCGCCGGAGATCCTCCACATCTCGCGCACGTCGAAGCTGGCCGTGCCCGACGTGATCGCGCGACTGATCGACGCGGGCCTGGACAGCGTACCGGGTGGCGGGGCCGAGATCCTGGTCGACCGCGTGCGCAAGCTGCTCAACTGCTACGGGAAGGCGACGGCCGACGAGTGGCTGTCGGTGATGCGCGAGGTGCATCTCGCGGGCCTGCGCACGACGGCCACGATGATGTACGGCAGCGTGGAGACGCCTGAAGAGCGCATCGAGCACATGATGCGCCTGCGAACGCTGCAGGACGAGACGCACGGCTTCACGGCGTTCATCACGTGGAGCTATCAGCCCGATCACACGGAGCTGGCCGGCATCGAGCTCACGGGCGTGGAGTACCTGCGCACGCTCGCGCTCGCCCGGATCGTGCTCGACAACTTCGACAACCTCCAGGCGTCGTGGGTGACGCAGGGCGGCAAGGTCGGACAGCTCAGCCTCGCGTTCGGCGCCAACGACATGGGCAGCGTCATGATCGAGGAGAACGTCGTCCGTGCGGCAGGTGCGAGCTACTGCATGGACGAAGTGGAGATCGTCAGGAACATCGAGGACGCCGGCTTCACGCCGATGCGTCGCACGATGCACTACGACCTCGCCGGCGAGCCCGTCTTCCGCGAGCGCGCGGTGCCGCGACGGTTGTCGCTCGACGTGGCCAAGAAGGACGGCGCCGAGCGGATGCCTGCCGAACTCGCGGCGTACGAAGCCCGCAGCCGCGACGAACGCGCGCGTCGTGCGCGCCTGACGACGTCCTGACGTACGCAGTCCCCCGCACATGACCCGGCTCCTGCTCATCGCCGTCGCTCTCGTACTTCTGGGATCGACGGAGGCAGCGCGGCTGTCGGTCGTCGCGCTGCCGGAACTGCCCGACGCGATCGGACGTGCCGGCATGTTCGCCGGACGTCACGGCGATCGTCTGCTCGCGGCTGGCGGCGCGAACTTCCCGCGCGGCATGCCGTGGGACGGCGGCACCAAGGTGTGGCACGACGACGTCTTCGCGTTGGCGACGACCGATACCCGGTGGCGCCTCGTCGGTCGCCTGCCCGCGCGCAACGCGTATGGCGTGTCGGCGACGACTCGCGAGGGTGTGATCGTTGCTGGTGGGAGCGACGCTGAGCGTCATCTGGCCGACGTCTGGCTGCTGTCGACACGCGCTGACGGCGTCTCCTTCTCGGCGCTGCCCGCGCTGCCGACGCCGCTCGGCCAGATGTCGGGTGCGCTTGTCGGCCGTGTGCTCCACGTGGTTGGCGGGATCGATCGTCCCGACGCTGTGCGCGCCTCCTCGCAGCATCTCGCACTCGATCTCGATGCACTGGACGTCGGGTGGAAGAGCCTGCCGCCGTTTCCGTCAGACGGACGGATTCTCGCAACGTCGGCTGTCGTCGATGACGCGCTCTACGTGATCGGCGGATGTGCCCTGCATGCCGGTGCCGACGATCGCCCTTTACGCACGTACTTGCGCGACGTGTGGCGATATCGCGCCGGGCAGTGGACTCGGATGGCTGACCTGCCGGCACCCAATGCCGCCGCGGCGTCTCCCGCGCCGGTGTTCGGTCGCACGGTGTACCTCGTTGGCGGCGACGATGGCACGCAGGTGGCGCGCGCACCGACGGCGCACGTGGGGTTCGGACGACGCGTGCTCCGCTACGACGCGGCGCGGGATCGCTGGCACGACTCCGATGAGCTGTCTCACGAGGTGCCTGTCACGCTGCCGACAGCGCCATGGCGCGATGGCATCGCGCTGCTCAGTGGCGAGGTACGGCCCGGCGTACGCACGCCGCGCGTCTCACTCCTTCAGGTTGTCGACTGAGCGCATCAGTCATGGGTGTCATCTTGATACGACGTTCGACGTGGACGACACGGGTGCTCGCGGCGCTGATCCTGATCTGCCCGGCGTGGACGCTCGCGCAGGAGTCGGGTACCGCGCCCCTGATGGTCGATGTGTACCGAACTGGCGAGGCGGGTTACGACACGTTCAGGATCCCGTCGGTGATTGCGGCAGCCGACGGCACGCTGCTCGCGTTCGCGGAAGGACGTCGCATCAGCGCCAGCGACACGGGCGACATCGATCTGGTGGTCAAGCGCAGCCGCGATGGTGGTGCGACATGGTCGGCGCTCGCTGTCGTCGGCGACAACGGACCGAACACGTTCGGCAACCCGTGTCCGGTCGTGGACACGCGCACGGGGACCCTCGTGCTGCTCGCGACGCAGAATCTCGGGACCGACAGGGAGAAGGACATCATCGCCGGCACGAGCAAGGGCGGGCGTACCGTGTGGGTGCTGACGAGCACCGATCACGGTGTTTCATGGTCCACACCCCGGGAGATCACGGCCACGGCGACGCGGTCGGACTGGACGTGGTACGCGACAGGCCCTGGCATCGGGATCCAGACGCGCGACGGTCGCCTGGTGATTCCGGCGAACCATGCCGTCGCCGGTACCGGCGTCCACCACTCGCACGTCATCATGAGCGACGATGGCGGGCGTACCTGGCGTCTCGGCGGACGTTCGGATGCCGGGACCAACGAGAGTCAGGCCGTGGAACTCGCCGATGGACGCCTGATGCTGAACATGCGTAACCATCCGCCGACGCCAGGAGCGAACCATCGGATGGTGGCCACGAGCCGCGACGGCGGCGAGACATGGTCGCCTGCACGGGCAGACGAGTCGCTGATCGAGCCGCCGGCGCAGGCCAGTCTTCTGCGACTGCCGCAGGGGGCGGGCGTGACGCAGCCGCCACGGCTGCTGTTCAGCAATCCCGCCAGCAGCCGGCGCGAACGGATGACCGTTCGCGTCAGCGAGGATGAAGGGCAGACGTGGCCGATCGCACGAGTCGTCCACGAAGGCCCCGCGGCGTACTCGAGCCTGGTCGCCCTGAAGGACGGAGGCATCGGCCTGCTGTTCGAACGCGGCGAGAAATCGCCCTACGAGACCATCACGTTCGCCGTGTTCACGCTGCCGTGGCTGACCGCCGGCAGCGACGGCTCCGTCGCGCGCTAGTCCTGCGCGTCTTCAGAAGTTGAACAGGTCGTCGAAGGCCTTCTTCGCGCTCGACTCTTTCGACGGGGCAGCGGCCGATCGCGTTTCGCGTTCCCACGATGCGCGGACGGCGAACAACGTGCAGTCGTTGGCGGCATCCTTGGGCGAGACGCGTGCCGGGATCTTCTGCGTACACTCGAAGGTCGCGCCGGTGTCGAAGTACGCGCATTGTGCGCAGGAGTGCAACGCCTGGCCGCACTTCGCGCACGTGCTCAGTGAAAGGATGCCGGCATCGACAGGTGCCGCGCACCGCGCGCACTTGACGACCTCATGGAAGCCCATGAGGTTCGGGTTACGCGCACCTTCCGACGACAAGCGCCGCGTGGCGGCCGGCGCGCCGGGTTGTGGAGCCGGACGACGGTCGCGATCCGGCTGGCGTGACCGATCGCGATCGTCGTCCTGGTACCCGTGCTGGCGGTATTTGCGCTCCATGGTCGTCTACGCCAGCGAGCGCCGCGCGAAGTCGAGACACTTGCGGACCTCGGCGACGGGCGTCGAATCCGCAGGAACCTCGTACTCCATCTCGATCGTCGCCGGCATCCGGTATTTGTTCTTCCGCACCGATTGCAGGATGCGCGCGATCGGCGTGTCGCCCTGACCCCACGGGAGGTTGGCGCCGCCGTTCTCCTTCGACTTGCGGTCCTTGAGGTGGAAGCTGCTGATGCGGTCGTGGAACTTCTCGAGGAAGACGACGGGATCGCCGCTGCCGGCGGCGACGTAGTGCCCGAAGTCCACGTTGGCCGTGTTGCCTTTCGAGACGGCCAACGCCTCGTCGAACGCCGTCAGCGTGCCTTGAAGATGCGTGTGGTACGAGACGTAGATCTTCCGCTTCAGGCCGTAGTCGCCGAGACGCTTCAAGGCCGCGCCGTCGGTCGTCAGCTCGAGCGTGGTGTGCGTCGCGCCCAGCGCTTCGGAGACGTCGAACACGTACCTGAGCTCATCGTCCGACATCGACGTGCTGAGCATCTTCGTTGCATAGATGCCGACGCCTGCATCGTCATAGAGCTTGCGCAACGCCTTGAACCGGTCCATCGACTGCGACAGCCGCCACGCCTTGAGATCGGCGGTGTACTTCTCGCGCGCCGCGACCTCCTCGGGTGTGGGCGGGCGTCTGGCACCAGGTCCTCCTGGTCCACCCGGACCGCCAGACGGACGGGGCATGGCCGGCGCGCCGGCATACGCTTCGATGGAGCTGCCCATCAACTCCACGGCACTGATGCCGGATTCGACCACGTAACGCAGGATGGCGTCGGCGCCCTGGTCGGGCATGGCGCGGTAGCTGTAGGTGATGACGCCGAGCTGGACGCCGTCGATTGACGAGTTCGGGCGCGCGGCCTGCGCCATGGCCAGCGACCGATCGCCTGCCAATGCGGCCGGCACGGTGGCCATGGCGAGTTTGCCGAATTCCCGGCGGGTGACATTCACGCGGAAACCTCCAACGGATCGAGAGGCAGCCATCTTACCGCCAGCATAGAATCCACGTCATTGTGCGTTCGCCATCCAATCGCCTTCTCGTTCCCGCCGTGGTTCTCGCCCTCGTCCCGACGATGGCGTGGACGCAGACGGCTCCGCGTCCCGATGCCACGACATTGAACCCTGCCGCGTCGGGCGGGTTCTCGCCGAGCGGAACGCCGCTGACGCTCGGTGCCGCCGGCTACGCCAAAATCCTGTGCTCGGCCATCTTCGTCTCTGAACGCGACCAGGCCGAAGCGAGGCGGAACAGTGCGTTCTTCCTCACGCCGGAGCCCGATCGCCCGCATGTGACGACGGTCGTCGATCGTGAGCGACGGGTGGTGCACGTGACGGTGCGCGGTGTCGTCACGCGCTCGGCTGGTTTCTATGGCGACCAGGGGTGCGTCATCCACCCTGAAGGCACCGAATCGGTGTTCTTCGCGCCCACGCCGCTGAAGACGACGCTGCCTGATGCGAAAGGGCAGCCGTGGCCGATGGGAGATGCCGTTGCCGATGCACCATGGCCGGCAGATCTCGACAAGGCTGCCGTGGATGCCGGCGTCGATCTCGCGTTCTCGAACCCCGAGGCCCTGACTGCCGGGATGATCGTGCTGCACAAGGGACGCATCGTGGCCGAACGGTATGCGCTCGGTGCCACGGCGGACACACAGCTCGAGAGCTGGTCGATGGGCAAGAGCCTGACGGCCGCACTCGTGGGCCTGTTGATCGAGCAAGGTGCACTCACACTCGATGCGCCGGCGCCCGTTGCAGCGTGGCAGGGGACCGGCGACCCGCGTCGCGCGATCACCGTGCGCCACCTGATGCAGATGAGCAGCGGCCTGCGCTGTGCCTCGCCCGGTGACGCCGACTACGCGCCGGACCGCGATGGCTATCCGCCGCACGTCCTCATCTACACCGGTGCGATCGACGTCTTCCGCTTCTCGACCAGCCGGCCGCTCCAGTTCACCCCCGGTACCGAGGGCCGTTATCGCAACTGCGATCCGATCACGCTCGGCGCGCTCGTGCGCCAGGCGGTCGAGGCGCGCGGCGAGGAGTACCTGACGTGGCCGCAGCGTGCGTTGTTCGATCGCATCGGCATTCGTCGTCAGGTGCTGGAGCCCGATGCCTACGGCAACTTCATCCTGAGCGGATACGACTACGGCACGGTGCGCAACTGGGCGCGTCTCGGCCTGCTGTTCGCGCAGGATGGTGTATGGCAGGGGCAGCGGCTGCTCCCCGAAGGTTTCTCGCGTTTCGTCGCCACTGCCGCACCGGGCTGGGCCACGCCGCGCTACGGCGGCATGTTCTGGGTGAACGGCAATCGTGAACTCGATGCTCCACCCGACGCGTACTGGATGGCGGGCGCCGGCGGTCAGCGCGTGATCGTCATCCCGTCGCGAGAGCTCGTCATCGTCCGTATGGGCCACATGCGGGGCGACACGATCGGCATGAAGCTCCTCGACAAGTCAGTTCGCACCATCGTCGACGCCGTCAGGAGCGCACCGGCGGCGCGATGATGGGCGACTACAGACGAACCCTTGTTGGTGCCGCTCTCTTCGCTGTTGCGCTGCTGACCGGTGCGATCCCACTGGAACAGGGCGGCCCCCACGCGTCGACGCTCCGGACATCGTCGCAGACGAATAGTCGACCTGTCGTCGTGATCCTCGTGGTCGATGGCCTGCGTCCCGACCTGATCGAGCCGGCGACGACACCGACACTGTGGCGGCTCCAGCAAGAGGGCAGTGTGTACACCGACAGCCACGCGGCATTTCCGTCGGTCACGCGCGTCAACGGTGCCTCGCTCTCGACTGGTTCGTACCCCGCTCGACATGGCGTCGTCGGCAACACGATGTACGTCCCTGCACTCTCACCCACGCCGCTCTCGGCTGGCGAATGGCAGAACCTCGCCCGCATCGCCGACGCGAGTCCTGACGGACGACTGCTCACGGTGCGCACGCTCGCAGAACGCGTCACGAGCGCCGGGCTCACCTTCGTGGCTGTCAGTTCGGGGACGACGGGATCGGGGTTCGTGCTGAATCCCGAGTCGCGGCATGGCGTCGGGGCGCTCATCATGCCCGGACTCGATCCCGGCAAGCGCGTGGCGTTTCCAGACGCGGTCGACCATGTCGTTCGCGAGCGCTACGGCGAGCCGGCCGACGCCGAGCCTCGGACGCGCATCGACTGGACCGAGCGCGTCGTGCGTGAGTACGTGCTGCCGGAACTGCGTCCGGACGTATTAGTGGACTGGCTCACGGAGCCCGATTCGGCGCAGCACGCGCGCGGTGCCGGCTCACCGGAGGCGCTCGCGGGTCTCGCCAACAGCGATCGGCACATCGGACTGCTGCTCGAAGCCGCCGGGAAGCTCGGTCTCGCCGAGCGCCTCCACGTCATCGTCACATCCGACCATGGCTTCGCGCGCAACGCCGACGCCATCTCGATCACCGATGTCCTCGTGCGTGCCGGGGCCAAGGCCTCCGCCGAGTCCGACGACGTGGTCATCGTCGGAGAGGGACAGACGGCATCGATTCATGTGAAAGGGCACGACGCCGCGCGCATCGCGCTGGTCGCTCGCAGGCTGCTCGCCCAGTCGTGGGTGGAGGCGGTGTTCACGGCGCCGGCGTCAGGCCGTGCATCATCTTCGGTCTCGACGGACCATGGCGCGGTTCCGGGCACGTTCTCACTCGACCTGATCCGACAGCGTCATCCCGCGCGGGGCGCGGACCTCATGGTCGCGCTCCGTTGGTCCTCCGGCGCGAACGCGTTCGGCGTGCGTGGGCTCCAGACCGTGCACAGCACGTCTCGCACCGGAGTACTGACTGGTGAAGCGAGTGGCCACGGTGGGATCGGGCCGGCCACGATGCGCAATACGCTCATCGCGTGGGGACCGCGCATCAGGAAGCGACAGATCGTGCGCATTCCGGCCGGCATCGTGGACATCGCGCCGACAGCGCTGTCGCTCCTGGGCCTGGATGCGACAGACGATGCGATCGATGGCCGCGTGCTCGAGGAGATCTTCGAGTCGGGGCCGGACGCCGAGCGCATCCCGCAGTGGCGCGAGATCCGCCGCGCGCGCACCAC
>CAYRAE010000076.1:0-10204 GCA_964422175.1 uncultured Luteitalea sp.
TCGTCGTCGCGCGGCAGGGCTACATGGCGCCGTAGACGTCCGCTTGGGTGTAGAATCCGCGCACTCCCATGCGCGCGCTGGTCACTTCCGTCCTGGTCCTCGGCGTTGCCGTTGCAGCGGTGGCGTCACGGTCGTTTCTCGGCAATCAGCCGGCGACTCAGGCTGCCGCCGCCGACAGCACCGCACCGGCGCAGGCGTTCGCGGCGTCGCTCTCCGGACCTGCGAAGGAGAAGGCGCTGCTGCCGTTCGACCACGAGGCGCGCACGCAGTTGAACTACGTGCCGATGGTGCGCGCCGGCGTGCCGCTCGACGAGCTCACCGCGCAGCAGAAGACGCAGGCGATGGCGCTGCTGCAATCGGGGCTCGGACAAAGTGGCTACTCGACGGCGCAGAAGATCATCGCGCACGAAGACATCCTTCGCGAGATCGAGAATGGCGCGGGCGTCAGCAACTACATGCGCCGCCAGCCGGGGCTCTACTACACGGCACTCTTCGGCTCACCCCTGGCCAACGACGTGTGGGGCTGGCGCTTCGAAGGCCACCACATCTCCGTCAACGTCACGCACGCCGGTTCGCAGGGCGACATCGTCGCGCCGCTGTTCTTCGGTGCGAATCCCGCGAAGGTCAAGTCGGGACCGTACGAAGGGCTGCGCATCCTTGCCGCCGAAGAGGACGAGGCGCGTGCGCTGCTGGCGCTCTTCACGCCCGATCAGGCGCGCACGGTGATCATCGCGCCGGAGACGACCAACGACATCGTCACCACGAACAAGCCGAAGGTGGAGCTCGGCCAGTTCGACGGCCTTGCGGCGTCGGCGATGACGCCGGCGCAGCAGGCGCAGCTCCGCAAATTGATCGACGTGTACGCGGCGCGCTTCACTGCGCGGCAGCGCGCGTCGCAACTCGCGCGCATCGACGAGGCCGGGTTCGAGAAACTGCATTTCGCGTGGGCCGGCAGCGTGGACGTGGGGAAGAAGCACTACTACCGCATCCACGGCCCGACGATGCTGATCGAGTACGACAACAGCCAGAACGACGCCAACCACATCCACAGCATGTGGCGCGATCTCGAGCACGACTTCGGCGGCGACGTGCTCCGCAAGCACCTGGCCACGCACAAGCACTGACGTCGCGCCGCCCGTTCCATTCGTGATCGACCTTCGTTCGGACACCGTCACCAGACCCACGGACGCCATGCGGGCCGCGATCGCCGCGGCGCCCGTTGGCGACGATCAGTTCGGCGAGGACCCCTCCGTCAACGCGCTCCAGGAGCAGGCTGCCGCGCTCCTCGGCAAGGACGCCGCGCTCTGGCTGCCAACCGGCACGATGGCCAACCAGGTGGCGCTCCGCGTCCTCACGCGTCCCGGAGACGATGTGGTGGTGAGCGCGGAGAGCCATCTCGTGTGGCACGAGACGGGTGCGGGAGCCGCGAACGCCGGTGTGCAGTTCACCGCCGTCGGGAGTGGCGGGACGTTCACGGCGGCGGAGTTCCTCGCGGCGCGCAAGCCACAGGGCCACATGACGTACCCGCCCACGACGCTCGTGGCGGTCGAGAACACGCACAATCGCGGCGGCGGCGTGGTGATGCCGCAGGAGGATGCCGAGGCGATCTGCGCGGCGGCGCGTGCCAACGGCGTGGCCACGCTGCTCGATGGCGCACGCCTGTGGAACGCGGCCATCGCCACCGGTCGCACGCCAGCCGAGCTCGCGGCACCCTTCGACGTCGCGTGGGTGGCATTGTCGAAGGGACTTGGTGCGCCGGCAGGATCGCTCATCGCGGGACCGCGGGAGCTGATCGCGCGTGCGGTGCGGTATCGGCGGATGCTCGGCGGCGCGATGCGGCAGGCTGGCCTGCTGGCTGCCGCCGGTTCGTATGCGTTAGCGCATCATTACGAGCGGCTGGCCGACGATCACGCGAACGCGCGGCTCATCGCGGAACGACTCGCCGCCACGTCGCACGTCAGGCTGGACCTCTCGACCGTCCAGACCAATATCGTCATCTTTCACATACCGGGTGATGGCCCGGACGCCGCCACTGTCATCGCCCGCGCCCGCGAGCGAGGCGTGCAGGTGATCCAGTTCGGCCCGCGCACCGTCCGCGCCGTGACCCACCTCGACGTCACGCGCGAGCAGTGCGCCACAGCGGCGGACATCCTCGTCGAGACGACGGCGTGAAATTCTGAACTTCTCACACCGACGGCGGAGACGTGAGTGGCGGGAGGCCGCGTTCGATCTCGGCGCGGCGGGGTTCGAGCCACGGAGGGAGAACGAGCGTTTCGCCAAGGTGCGCGGCATCCTCGTCCACGGCGAACCCCGGTCCGTCCGTCGCCAGTTCGAACAGCACGCCGCCAGGCTCCTTGAAATAGACCGATCGGAACCAGAAGCGATCGATGACGGGCGTGGGCCGCAGCCCGATACCCTCGATGGCGCTCCGCACGGCGAGTTCCTGCGCCTCATCGGTCATGCGCCAGGCGAGGTGGTGGATGCTGCCTCTGCCCCACGCGCCGCGATGCGCGTCAGGCGTTTCGCTGATGTCGAGCACCTGTCCAGGGCCCCCGTCGCCGATCACGTAGCGTGTCCAGTCGCCCTCGGTCGCATGCTCGGTGAACCCGAGCACCGTGGTGAGGAACCACGCCGTGGCCGCGCGATCGCGCTCCTGCATGCGTGCGCCGTGCAGGCCGCGGATCTGGCGCTCCACGGGCACCGGACTGTGCGCCCACGGTTCGAACCCGCGCGTCGTTGTGTCGCCGGCTTCGACCAGCGTGACGTGCAGGCCGTGCGGATCCACCACGGGCAGCACGCGTTCGCCGAAGCGCGTCTCCGGCCGGCCCACGCTCGCGCCGTACCGCACGAGGCGCTCGCCCCAGTAGTCGATCGAGCCCGTCGGTACCGTGAGCTGTACTTCGGTGCTCAGGCCGTGACCTTCGCGAGACGGCGCCATGTGCGCCCACGGGAAGAAGGTGATGTCGGTGCCCGGGCTGCCCGCGGCGTCGGCGTAGAAGAGGTGATAGGTGCCGGGATCGTCCTGGTTCACGCTCTTCTTGACGAGCCGCATGCCGAGCAGTCCGGCGTAGAAGTCGAGGTTCTCCTGGGCGGGGCCGGCGATGGCCGTGACGTGGTGCAAGCCGCTGGTGGTCTGCATGTCGGTGTTCCTTGTCGGCGACTCCTCGATGCGAGGAGAGGACCGCGATGCCCGCGTCCACGCGCGCCCGCGCCGCGAGTCCTTACCTTGAGACGCAGTGTGGCACACGCGCGCGTCACGGCTACGCTCGGCCCCTGCATCCCGGAGGAGGTGGCAAGCTATCCGGAGCCCGGTGCCCGGTGCCCGGTGCCCGGAGCCCGGTGCCCGGAGTTCGTGACCCGCCCTGTGCAACCGGGCCGCGACAGGCGTACTCTGAATCGCCGGATTCGCGGCGCGCGGTGAGGCGCGCGCAGGCCGGGCAGACACGGGCCACGGCCCGTTCGACCAAAGGAGTCTCACGTTGCGCTGGAACCCCGGGGGGCAGAGGAGTCAGGACATCGAGGATCGCCGCGCCACGCGCGTCGGTGGCCGGGGCATGTCCATGGGACTCGGCGGCATCGTCGTGTTGTTCATCCTGAGTCTGCTGTTCGGACGCGACCTCGTGTCGCCCGTGCTCCAGCAGCAGGCGTCCATGCCGCAGCAGCAGACGACTGACGGCAGGCTGGAAACGACACCGCAGGAAGAAGCCAAGGTTGACGAGATCGGCAAGATGCTCGACGACCTGCAGACGACGTGGACGCGGTTGCTCGGCGGTCGCTACCAACGTTCGACGCTCGTGTTGTTCCGTGGGGCGACGCCGTCGGCATGCGGCATGGGCGAGAGCGCGATGGGGCCGTTCTACTGCCCGGGCGATCAGAAGGTCTATCTCGATCTCGAGTTCTTCGACCAGCTCGATCGACGCTTCGGTGCGCCAGGCGACTTCGCGCAGGCTTACGTGATCGCGCACGAAGTCGGACATCACGTGCAGAACGTGCTCGGCATCGAGCGGCAGGTGCGCGCGGCGCAGCAGCGTTCGCCGCGGCAGGCCAATCAGCTGTCGGTGCTGATGGAGCTGCAGGCCGACTGCTACGCGGGCGTGTGGGGCCACTCGACGGCGCAGCGCGGCATCATGGAGCCGGGCGACGCCGAGGAAGGGCTGCGCGCGGCCGCCGCGATCGGAGACGACACGCTTCAGCGGCAGACCGCGGGCCGCGTCCGTCCCGAGAGCTTCACGCACGGCTCGGCCGCCCAGCGTGTCGAGTGGCTGCGCCGCGGTCTGCAGACGGGCGACGTGAAGGCCTGCGACACCTTCAGCGGAACGTAGGGGCCGGCCCTGGCCGGCCCGTCGCATGTGGCTCACGCGCCAGCAACGCCGCGGCCCAGAGGACCAGGGCGATCCAGAGGGCGTCTGCGACGAGGAGGTGGACGAGCTGCATCCACACCGGCGCCAGCAGCATCACGTTCACCACGCCCACGATCAGCTGCGCCACGGCGAGCGCGGCCACGGCGTTCGCGAATCGGATCGCCTGCGTCGCGCCGCGTCGCCTGGCGAGCAGTGGTGCCACCACGACGAGCAGCACCGCGGTCACGATCGCGAGGGCGGGGTGAAGCATGCGGAGGCGGATGAGCGCATGTGACGTCGGCGAGAGATCGGCCACGAGCGCATCGGCCAGCGTCTGAGACGGAAACAGCGTGTCGCCCAGCGCGGCAACGGCGCCGCTCACGCCCACCAGCAATACCGCGCACAGCAGACCGGCCACCGCCGCCGCACGGCCTGGCCTCGCGCGCACGTCCAGCGCACTGCCGCCCGAGAGCCACCACGCGGTGAGCGTGATCCACGCCACGAGGATGAACGTGTTCGCGAGGTGTACGGCCATGAACAGCGCGCGTGCCATGCTCGCGTTGTCGGCCACGAGCTCGAACAGCACGAGCCCTGCACCCACCGCCGCTTCGGTGAGCATGAAGACGACGGTCATCGCGGCGCCTCGACGGGCGGGATGACCGGGCGGGCAGACGCGTCGCACCCAGATCAGGAGCACCACGACAGAAAGCAGCGCCAGCCCGCTCGTGATGCGGTGCGAGTACTCGATCAGCGTTGCCGCACCGAGGCTGCGCGGCACGAGCCGGCCGTCGCAGAGCGGCCAGTGCGCGCCGCAGCCGGCCCCCGATCCCGTGGCGCGCACGTACGCGCCCCAGGCGATCACGGCGATGTTGTAGGCGAGGACCAGCCAGGCCGCGCGTGCGACGGAAAGCACCACGCGATCGTAGTGTGAACGCACCAAAAGAGGAAGGTTGGGCGATACTGTCCCGGCATGAAACTGATGTCTGCAGTCCTTCTGGCGGCTGGTGCGGTGACGGGTGCGGCGGTGGCCGTCGTGGGTGGACCGGTGGCGAGCGCACACCACCACAACGTGATGGTCCAGGCCGAGACCGCGGAGTTCGAACGCGACGTCGTGCCCATCTTCAAGGAGACGTGCGTCGAGTGCCACGGCCCCACCAAGGCCAAGGGCCGCCTGCGCATGGATTCGGTGGAGGCCCTGCAGAAGGGCGGCAGGAACGGTGCCCTGATCGCGCCTGGCGATCCGGAGAAGAGCCTCCTGATGCGCCGCGTCCTCGGTCTCGACGGCGACGATCGCATGCCCCTCGAGAAGGATCCCCTCACCGAGCAGCAGATCGACACGCTCCGCAAGTGGATCGCTGCCGGCGCGAAGTACTAGGGCCGGCAACCGGTAGGCCGGCTCCATCCTCGGGATGTTGGTTCCATCCCGGGGTGCACCACTGACGGATGGAGGCCAGGGTTTCAACCCCTGGCACTGGCTATCTCGGCTCGAATGTGATCGCCAGATCCGGTGCGGCGTCGGGGAGGGGGATCTCGACAGGCAGGCGCGTGTCGGGCTCGATCGGGTACGTGGCGATTTCCACGGCGCGATTGAGGTCGATGACGCGTGCCAGCACCGGCCGTCGCGTGCGCACGCCGATGCGCGCGTCGCCACGCGTGTTGCGCACGTAGAACACCGTGCGATCGAGACCGTGCCACTGCTGCAGCCACGCGGCGTTCCACAGCCCGCGCAGCGACACCATCGCCTCGTCGGTCTCGCCGATCGTCAGGTCGCGCACCAGTTGCCGCATCGTCGCGACAGCCGGCGTCTGCCGCGTCCATGTCTTCTCGGCCTGCACGATCGGGAAGACAGGACGCAGCGGCTCGACCATGAACAGATAGCCCGCGCCCGTCGCCGTCCTGTTCGCGTAACAGAATCGTTGCGCATCGAAGCACTCGTTTGGCGGCGTGTCCTGCGGCAGGCACTGCACCGGCCACTGCCCCTCGTACAGCAGCACCTTCTGGCAGTCAGGCGTGGCGGTGGGGACGATGGCGGGTTCGGCGTGGGAGAGCCGCTCGGCGAACACCTCGGGGCGCGGATCGTTCCACATCGGGTGACGCGACCACAGCCATCCCGCGAATGCCGTCGGCTGGAGGTGTCCTTCGGGCCGCGACGGCGGGAACGCCACGAGTGTCCACACCGCAGACACCGCCGCGAGCGCAAGGCCCGTGTGCCGCATCGACACGCGCGTGCTCGTGCCGGCCTGTTGCAGCAGCGGCAGCGCGAGCGGCATGAGCCACATGGCATAGCGGCTCAGGTCGGGACTGCCGCCGTGGTTCTGGCTCACGGGCTGACCGGCAGCCCACAAGAGTGCCAGCGCCGCGAGTGCCGTCGTCGCGATGAGCGGTTCGCGCAGCCGCCCGAGCTCGCGCCACGCGAGCCATGCCGTTGCCATCACCACCGCGAGCGCGAACGGCGGGAAGCGGAACAGCAGCCCGACGGAGACGTCGGTGATCGGGAACAGCGCGTCGAAGAGTCCGGGCCACCGCGTGATGGTGGAGGCCGTGAGCGGCGACGGGATGCCCAGACGCCACAGGTAATACGCCGGTGGCAGCGTGATGAGGAGCGCGGCGAGGAGGGCCCCTGTCTGCCAGCGCCGGCACATGAGGCGCGCCGGCCGCTCGATCGAGCCCCATGCGGCGAAGAGCGCGGCCACCAGCACGAGCCCGGGATTCTGGCTGGCGCCCGCGCCCAGCAGCACGAGCGACACGTCCGGCCGCGTCGTCCAGAGGAGGAGCGCGCCCGCGAGGCAACTCACGAGCAGGAGATCGGCCGACGGCTTGTCGACCCACCACATGAGTGGGCTCAACAGCAGCAATGACGTCCACACCGGTGCTGGCCGCGCGAGGATCAAGGCCGTGAGGCCCGCCAGCAGCAGTGCGTGCAGCATCACGAAGCCCCACAGCGGAGACACGCCGCAGGCCAGCGCGAGCCACACCCAGGGGGCGGCGAGCAGCGGATAGAGCCAGAAATGCGGCACGTCCTGCCGGCCATCCCGCCCGACCAGATCGGGATGGACGAGCGAGGCAGTGGCAAAGGAGGGACCGAGGGCCCGGAGTTCGGCTTCGAGTGACGGAATCTGGTCTGGCGCGAAAGCGGGTCCCTGGCCGCGCGCGAACGCCAGAGCCACGGCTACGTGCTCATGCCCGTCGCCCACGCGTACCGGATTGGCCTGCCACAAGGCCACCCCGAGCCAGGCCACGAGGCAGAGTGCCCACACGCGCCGGCTCACGGGAGGCATGATACCCGCTCATAATGGAAGCCATGACATCCCGCACGCTCAGCCTCGGGTCCACGACGCTCTCGATCGCCGAGTCCGGTCACGGCGCGCCAATCGTGTTCCTGCATGCGTTCCCGCTGTCGTCGCGCATGTGGGAGCGTCAATTGGAGACGCTGCCCGATGGCTGGCGCGGCGTGGCGGCGGACTTCCGCGGCTTCGGAGCCTCGCCGCGCGGCACCTCGCCCGCGCGCCACGTGGGCGATCACGCGGCCGACGTGCTCGCGCTCATCGCGGCCCTCGACAGCGGGCCCGTCGTGCTCGCCGGTCTCTCGATGGGCGGATACGTGGCGTTCGAATGCTGGCGCCGCCAGCCGTCGGCGATCCGGGGACTGGTGCTCGCCGATACGCGCGCCGAGGCCGACTCCGACGAGGCGAAGGCCAAGCGCGTTACTACGCAGCAGAAGGCCGCGCAGGAGGGCACGGCGGCAGTGATCGACGGAATGTTGCCGGGCCTGCTCGGCGAGGCCACGCGCACGCGCGACCCGCACCTCGCGCGCACCGTGCGCGAGTGGGCGATGGAGAACGCGCCGGAGGGTGTCATCGACGGGCTCGAAGCGCTGCGCACGCGTCCCGACAGCCGTCCGACACTGACCACCATCACGTGTCCCACGCTGGTGATCGTCGGAGCGCAGGACACGCTCACGCCTCCGGACCTCTCCCGCGTCATCGCCGACGGCACCCCGAACGCGACGCTGGTGACGATCCCCGACGCCGGCCACCTCGCCAACGTCGAACAACCCGACGCCTTCGACGCAGCGCTGCACCACTGGCTGCGGACGTTGACGGCCTGAGTGGCCGTCGGCCTTGAGCCTTAGGCCTTGGGCCTTCGTCCTGCTTTCCGGTGCCCGGCTTGTCCCCCGAAGCCCGGAGGGCGAAGGGGGATGCCCGGCTTGTCCCCGAAGCCCGGATGATACAGTTCCCAGCCGATATGCGCTTTCCTGTCCTTCGCTTCGTTGCGCCGATCCTGGCGCTCGTGGCGTGCTTCTTGCCACAGACGAGGGGACTGCGGGCCCAGCAGTCGGCGAGCATGCCCGACGTCGGCATGCACCGATCGCTCGATGTCATCCTCGACACGTACGTGCGCGAGGGGCTCGTGTACTACCGCGCGCTGCGCGCCGAACGCGGGCGGCTCGACACCTACGTGAGCAACCTCGACGTGCCGGCTGCGGCGCTCGAGGCGTGGTCGCGTGAGGAACAGGCGGCGTTCTGGCTGAACGCTTACAACGCGATCGTGCTGCGGACGGTGGTCAACGCGTATCCGATCCGCGGCACGTCGGCGCAGTATCCGCGCAACAGCATCCAGCACGTGCCTGGCGCGTTCGGTGCGAAGCGACACCGCGTGGGCGGACGGCTGCTGTCGCTCGAGGACATCGAGAAGCAGATCCTCCCGTCGTTCGATGACCCGCGCATGTACTTCGCGATCGGGCGTGGATCGATTGGCGGCGGACGGCTGCGCAGCGAAGCCTTCACCGCCGCGCGCCTCGAATCGCAGCTCGCATCCGTCGGCGCCGAATGCGTCACGCGCAACGAGTGCTTCCGCTTCGATCCCGGTGCCGACCGCATCGAGATCTCGCCGATCTTCGGGTGGCGCGAACCCGAGTTCACGCGCGCCTGGACGGGCGACGCGCAGACGTTCGCGGGGCGCAGTCGGCTCGAGCTCGCCATCCTCCACATGGTGATGCCGCACGTGCTTCCGAGCGAGCGGCGCGCCCTCACGGCCAACACGTTCTCGGTGGCCTACTCCGACTACGACTGGCGTCTCAACGATCTCACCGACGGAGGACCCCAGTAGATGGACCTCGGACTCGCAGGCAAGGTCGCGATCGTCACGGGCAGCAGCAAGGGGCTCGGACTCGCGGCCGCGCACGCCCTTGTCACCGAAGGCGCGCGCGTGGTCATCTGCGGACGGACGCCTTCGACGCTCGCGCAGGCAGCCGCGGCACTCACGGCGACGCCCGGCACCGACGATCGCGTGATCGCCGTGGAAGCCGACGTCTCGGTCGAGCGCGACGTGCGGCGCATCGTCGACGCTGCCGTCTCGGCCTGGGGCGGCGTGGACATCCTCGTCAACAACGTCGGCCTCGGCAAGGGCGCGGGCCTGCTCGACACGCCTGACGATGTGTGGCAGCAGGCGTTCGATCAGACGCTGTTCCCGGCGATTCGAGCGTCGCGGCTCGTCGTGCCGCACATGCGCACGCGCGGCGGCGGCGTCATCCTGCTCATCGCCTCGATCTGGGGCCGCGAGTCGGGCGGCCGCATGACGTACAACGCGGTCAAGGCGGCTGAAATCAGCCTCGGCAAGGCGCTGGCGCAGCAGCTCGCCCCGGACAACATCCGCGTCAACTCCATCGCGCCGGGGTCGATCCTGTTCGAAGGCGGCTCGTGGCATCAGCGCCAGCAGGCTGATCCGGAGGGCATGGCACAGTTCGTCGCCCGCGAGCTGCCGTTCGGCAGATTCGGCAGGGCCGACGAGGTCGGCGACGTCGTCGCCTTCCTCGCCTCGCCGCGTGCGAGCTGGATCAGCGGCGCCTGCCTCACCGTCGACGG
>CAYRAE010000076.1:10304-11524 GCA_964422175.1 uncultured Luteitalea sp.
GCCGATCTGATCCAGCGGGCTGCCGACGCGCTGTTCGTGCCGTGGCTCATCGTGCTGCTCTTCGGCACGGGAGCGTTCCTGACGATCCGGTATCGATTCGTGCAGGTGCGGCGGTTCGGCGAGGCGTTCCGCGCCATGCTCGCCGCCGACAACGCGGCGGCTGGCGCGCTGTCGCCGTTCCAGGCGTTCATGACGGCACTGTCGGGCACCATCGGCACCGGCAACATCGCCGGCGTGGCCACGGCCATCGTCTCGGGCGGGCCTGGCGCGCTGTTCTGGATCTGGGCGTACGGGTTCGTCGCCACGACGATCAAGTTCACCGAAGCGGTGCTCGGCGTCACGTGGCGCGAAGCCGACGGCGCCGCGATGCGATCGGGACCGATGTACGCGCTGCGCGATGGTCTCGGCAAGCCATGGCTCGCGTCCACGTACGCGCTCATCGCGGGCGTGGCGGCCATCAGCACGACGCCGTTCACGCAGCCCAATTCGATCGCCGTCGTCCTGCAGTCGCAGCTCGGCATTCCCACGTGGGCGGCGGGCGTGACGATCGCGGTGCTCGTGTGGCTGGTGATCGTCGGCGGCATCGGATCGATCGGCCGCGCGGCGGAGAAGCTCGCGCCGTTGAAGGTCGCGCTGTATCTCGGCGGCGGCGTGATCGTGATCGCGATGTTCGCCGACCGGATCCCCGCGGTGCTCTCGCTCGTGTTCGAGGAGGCGTTCTCGCTGCGCGCCGGCGCGGGCGGCACGCTCGGCATGGTGATCGCGATGCGGTATGGCCTGGCGCGCGGCATGTACGCCAACGAAGCCGGCTATGGCACGGCGTCGGTCGCGTACGGCACCGCGCGCAGCGACGATCCCGCGCAGCAGGGATTGCAGGCGGTGATGGAAGTGGCGATCGTGTCGTTCGTCACGTCGACGATCAGCGCGATGACGATCCTGCTGACGGGCGCCTGGCAGTCGGGGCTCACGAGCTCGGCGGCCGTGGCATCAGCCTTCGACGCCGCGATGCCGGGCATCGGCGGCTACGTCGTCGCGTTGTGTGCGTTCCTCTTCGGGTACACCACGCTGATCGGCTGGGCCTTCTACGGCGAGCAGTTCTTCGAGTACCTGCTGGGCCGCCCCGTGGCGCACTGGTATCGCTGGATCTACTGCCTGCTGATCCCGTTCGGCGCGATCGGCCGCGTGGAAGTCGTGTGGGCGTGGGGCGACCTGATGAACGC
>CAYRAE010000077.1:0-11500 GCA_964422175.1 uncultured Luteitalea sp.
GCGATCTCGTCGACGGTGTTGATCCCCATGTTGTTGGTGCCGATCATCACCACGACAACCTTCGGCGCGACGCCGTCGAACTCGCCGTGCGTGAGTCGCCAGAGCACGTTCTCGGTGCGATCCCACCCGTATCCGAGATTGACCACCCGCCGGCCGGCGAAGAAGCGGTCCCACACCTCCACGCCCGTGCGTCTGCCGCTGGCGGGATCGCCACCCCAGAAGTGCGTGATCGAATCGCCGAGCATGACGATCTCCGGCTGTCGCTCCGGCATCAGGGCCACGATCGCCGCGTGGCGTGCGGACCAGTCGTAGCTGCGCCAGTCGCGATTCTGCGTGAGCGGCACCAGCGTTGACGGCTTGCGTGCACCTGCCGGCGGTGCCCACGAGACGGTCCACCCGACGCCAGTGGCATCCGCTGTGAACAGGCGCGCCTTGACCGTGTATCCGGCCGGCACGTCGACGGGATCAAGCCATTCACCGGCGTCCCTGGTCGGCTCGCTCCCGTCGAGCGTGTAGCGAATCACCATGCCGGCGGGCGGAGCGGCGGCGGTGAGCATGCCATCCGCGCGCAGCGAGATCGCCGGGGCCTCGGTGTGAACGGGCGTGGCCACCTGCGCCCACGCCGCGAGCGGCGCACACATCAGGGCTCCGGTGAGAGCCAGCCATCGAAGCATCATGTCCGTGCGTCCCTCCGTCTCGACACCTGTCGACCGCTGGCAAGCATAGACCGTTCGACGCGAGGAGACGCCCGGCGTCAGATCCGAGACGTGCGTGGGATGCCATGACGCGCTCGAGCACGAAGCGTTACGACGATCGTCCGCGGCGCTTGTCTCGCAGCCAGCGGCCGACGGGGGGCTCTTCGCGCTCGTGGAGTTCGTCGAGCCTGTCGGCGTGCGCACGCAGCAGATCGCTCCTCGTGAGAATCCCGATCACGGTCCTGCGGCCGCGATCGATCACCGGCAGTCGTCCGACACCATGACGCACCATCTCGTCGGCGGCCTCTCGCAGCGACCAGTGCGGGTAAGCCACCACGGGTGCCCGCGTCACGGCCTCGCCGACCAGTGTCTCGCCGGCGCGATCGCCGAAGAGGTCGCGGCGCGTGACGACGCCGAGCAGGGTGCCGTCCTGCGCCACGACGGGGAAGCCCTGGTGCGTGAGCGACGGCTTGCCGTTGAGCCGATCCCTGACCTCGTCACACGTCTCGTCGGCCCCGAGCGTCACGACAGGCGCCACCGCCCAATCCCTGACGTGCTGCTGGCGCAGGTAGTCCACCTCGTAACCGCGCGCGACGGGGATCCCGCGCCGCACGATCTTCTCGGTCATGATCGAGTAGCGCATGTTGAGCATCGACATGAGGTAAGCGGCCGCGCAGCCACCGAGCAGCGGGAGGAGACCCACGGGCTGCCGTGTCGTTTCGAAGGCGAACACCACCCAGACGAGCATCGCGTGCGACGCGCCCGTGAAGAGCGCCGCCATTCCGACGAGCGCTGCAAGACGCGCATCGATACCGGCTTGGGGAAGAAGCGCGGTAAGCGCGATCCCGCACGCGCCACCAATCGCACCGCCGACGGTGAAGAGCGGCGCGAGCGTCCCGCCAGACGTCCCGCTGCCGAGCGCGAGCGACCACGACACGAACTTCAACGTGCCGAGGAGGAGCAGGCCCTTCCACGAGATGAGGCCCTGGAGGATCTGCTCGATGTTCTCGTAGCCGACGCCCAGCGTGGCGGGCTCGACATAGCCGACGAGGCCGACGGCGAGACCGCCGATGATCGGCCACCACATCCAGTGCAGCGGCAGGTGCTCGAAGGCGTCCTCGACGGCGAACACGGCACGCGTCACGGCCACGCCCACGAGGCCCATGAACGCACCGAGCGCGATGTAGGCGGCGATGGCCAGGCCATCCGGTTGCGGGACCACGGGCATCGCGAACACGGGAGCCGAGCCGTGGAACGCAAGACGCACGGCCGTCGCCGTCGATGTGGCCAACGCCACGGGGATCGCGGATCGCGCGCGAAACTCGAAGAGCAACAGTTCGACAGCCAGCAGTACGCCGGCCACGGGCGTCCCGAATGTCGCGGCCATGCCGGCCGCCGCACCCGCCGCGAGCAGGATCTTGCGTTCGACGGATGTGACGGTGATCGCCTGGCCCACGAGCGATCCGAGCGCGCCGCCCGTGGCGATGATCGGGCCTTCGGCGCCGAACGGTCCGCCCGTCCCGATCGCGATCGCCGCTGACACCGGTTTGAGAATGGTGAGTCGCGGAGGGATCCGGCTGCGGTTGGTGAGCACCTGCTCCATGGCTTCGGGGATGCCATGCCCGCGGATGGCCGCGGATCCGAATCGCGCCATGAGCCCCACGACCAGCCCCCCGACCATCGGCGGGACGATGACGAGCAGGCCGAGATGATGGTGGGCGGGTGAGGAGGGCGCGAAGGACCACTGCCCGTAGAACGACAGGTTGGTGACGATCGCGATGAGCCGCGTCAACGCCTCGGCCACGAACGCGGCGGCGACGCCGAGCAAGAGGGCGATGCCGCTTGTATAGAGCACGCGGCCGTCCACCGGGGGCGCGGGGTCCACGTGCGCCAGCTCGAGCTCCGGCCCCAGCGCTGGAGCGATGGGCACGCTGCGGTCCATTGTCACGATCGGTCTCCGGATTCGAGGAACATCGGCGGACGCCTGCCGACGGCCATCGCGTCTGCGACGCGGTTGAGCGCCCGCGCCGTTGCGCGCCTGGACGCCGGAGACATCGCCACGACCGCGCCGACGAGCAGCTCCTGCGCGGCGCCGGGCGCGGCCTCCAGTGCCCGGCGCCCCGCGGGCGTCAGCACGATCAGCCGTCGTCGCGCGTCGGCGCGATCGACCCGACGCCTGACGAGGCGACGCGCCTCGAGGCGCGACGCGACGACGGACACGGAGCTCTGGTGCGTGAAGGTCTTCGCCGAGAGTTCGTTGATCGACAGTCCGTCCGAGCCGGCGAGCGTGCGCAACACGAAGAGCTGCGCTGCGCTCAGTCCGACGCGCTGCTGGCTGTCGCGCGACGACTCGTGCAGGCTCTGGACGATGCGCCGGATGGCATCGAGCAGCGCCCGCACGTCCTCCGCCGAAGATGCATGGGAGACCATGCATCGATCATAGCCGGTGCGGTGCGGCGACGGGTCTAGGCGTCCTCTCCGCCGGCATGACGCGTGGGCCGGCGGTGCTGGACGAACGAGATGACGTCGCCGTCGGGGTCGAGCACCGCTACGCTAGTGGACGCGCGATGGCAGCCAAATCGGCGGCAGACAGGGTACGTGAGGTTCCTGCGCCGTCGTTTGCGCAGTCACCTTCATGAGCCGCCACTGAATCCCGGCAGCCGGTAGGACATCTCAACGACACGCACATCGCAGGTGAACGCATGTCCACGAACAGCAGCTACGTCGACGACGTCGACGCCATCACGCGCGTGATCGGGCACTACATCGAAGGCGCACGCACCGGAAGCGGCGCGGCGATGAAGCCGGCGTTCCATGACGAGGCCACGATCTACGGCTACGTCGGCCCGGACCTGGTCAGTGGGTCGATCCAGGGTCTGTACGACTGGAACGACCAGAACGGCCCCGCCTCCACGATCCAGAGCCGTCTCACCCACGTCGACGTGGTCGGCACCGCCGCCAGCGTGCGCGTCGACACCGACGACTGGACCGGACACCGGTTCACCGACTTCTTCAACCTCGTGAAGTTCGACGGCCAGTGGAAGGTCGTCAGCAAGGTCTTCCATCTGCACGGGTGAGCGCAATCCACCCGAGTCGTGAGTCTCGTGCCTCGTCTACGGCTGCGGCGCCGGCACGGAGCTCACGTAGCCGTGGTCGACGATCTTCCGGCCCACCGATTCGTAAGCGGCCTGCTCCTGTGGCGCCCAGGTCGCCAGCCCGTCGACGTAGCGGTTGAACATGCAGAAGGCCGCGGCGATGAGCACGGTGTCGTGAATCTCGATGTCGGTCGCTCCCTGTTCACGGGCAACCGCCACGTCATCGGCGGTCACCTGCAACCCACCCTGCTGGACCTTCGCCGCGATCCGAAGCAGCGCTCGCAGCTTCTCGCTGATGGCCGCCGTGCCAGGGTCGAGCTTCACGGCATCGACCAGCGGCATTCCCGCATCGAGCTGCAGCGCGGCGAACATGCTGTGCGACGACTGGCAGAAGTGGCACTGATTGAGGTTCGAGACGTACGCCGCGATCAGCTCGCGTTCGCCTGGTGACAGGCTGTGCGCCCCTCGCAGCAGGACTTCGGCAAGCTCGTTCAGTGGCTTGGCGGTCTCGGGCCTGAACATCATCGGACCCAGAATCCCTGGGACGCCTTCGGGAAGTGCAATGTGCGCCATGGCAGTGCTCCTTCCCTGGCAGCGTAGTCCATACCGCCGGCGCGTGCCATCCCGTGTCAGCGCTCGAGGAGCGCTGTTGCCTTCCGAGTGTGCGAGAATAATGAGCTTCCATGCGGGCTCGCCTCTGGCGAGCGGCGCGGTGCTCAGGGAGCGAGTCGAAGGGTGAGGTGGCCGAGAGGCTTAAGGCGGCGGTTTGCTAAACCGTTGTAGGGGCTAAAACTTCTACCGAGGGTTCGAATCCCTCCCTCACCGCCAACTTTCGCTCACGCGAGCCACGTGCGTGAGCGACGGCCGGCACGCCCGGCGACTCTCCCTTCAGGCTTGTCCGACCGAGCGAAGCGAGCCGAAGACCCCATACTCATCCAGCCAGTGTCTGACCACACGACTCCGCTACGCGTCCGTTTCGCACCGTCTCCCACCGGGTACCTGCACGTCGGGGGGGCGCGCACGGCGCTGTTCAACTGGCTCCTTGCCCGGCGCACCGGCGGCACGTTCGTGCTGCGCATCGAAGACACCGACATGGAGCGGTCGTCCGAGGCGATGGTGCAGGGCATCCTCGACGGGATGCGCTGGCTCGGGCTCACGTGGGACGAAGGTCCCGAGGTCGGCGGGCCGCACGCGCCGTACTTCCAGTCGGCGCGACTCGATCGCTATCGGACCGTCGCAGACCAGCTCGTCGCCAGCGGCCACGCGTATCTCGACTACCGCAGCGCCGGTGCGCGCGCCAGCACGACGGACGATGAAGGTGGCGCGACGAGCGCAACCTTCGGCCCGAAGCAGTACGACGAGACGAGCCTCACGCTGAGCGCCGATGACGTCGCCGCGCGTGAAGCCGCGGGCCAGCCGCGCGCCATCCGCTTTCGCGTGCCCGCCGACGGTCGCACGACGTTCGACGATGCGGTCCACGGCGCGATCGGCTTCGACAACAGCGGCATCGAAGACTTCGTCGTCCTGCGGTCCGACGGCTACCCGACTTACCACCTGTCGGTCGTGGTCGACGACATGGACATGCGCATCACGCAGGTGATCCGCGGAGACGACCACATCTCCAACACGCCGAAACAGGTGCTGCTCTACGAAGCCCTCGGCGCGCCGATCCCCGCGTTCGCGCACGTGCCCCTCATCATGGGCCCCGACAAGAAGCGCCTCAGCAAGCGCCACGGCGCCACGTCGGTCATCGAGTACGCCGCGCAGGGCATCGTCCCCGAGGCGATGGTCAACTTCCTCGCGCTCCTCGGCTGGTCGCCCGGCGACGACCAGGAGTTGTTCTCGGTGGGCGAGCTCGTCGAGCGCTTCGACCTCGCGGGCATCAGCGGCGGCAACGCCGTGTTCAACACCGAGAAGCTCGAATGGATGAACAACCAGCACATCATGCAGGCGAGCGATGACGTGCTGATCGCCCACGCGAAGCCCTGGCTCGAGACGGCAGGCCTCTGGCGCGCGGCGTTCGACGATGGGGAACGCGCGTGGCTGATTCGCGCGCTGGCGCTGTTGCGTCCGCGCACCAGGCGCCTCGGCGACATCCCGACGGCGCTCGCACCACTCGTCGGCCCCGTCTCGTTCGATCCCGCAGCTGCCGCGAAGCACCTCACGCCGGAGCTGGCTCCGCACCTCGCCGCGCTGGCCGACGCCCTCGCCGCGCTGGCCGTGTTCGACGTGGCGTCAATCGAGCAGGCCGTGCGAGGCACCGCTGAATCGCGTGGCGCCAAGCCGGGTCCGTTCATGCAGGCCGTGCGCGTGTCGCTCACCGGCCGCACCGTGAGTCCGGGCCTGTTCGAGACGATCGAACTCGTCGGTCGCGACGACAGCGTCGCGCGCATTCGTGCCGGCGCCAGTCGCGCGCAGGCCACCTGATCGGGGACACTGGAGCCATGCGCGCGGCCGACCTGCATCGTCAGACGTTCGATCTCCTCGTGGTCGGAGGCGGCATCATCGGTTGTGGCGTGGCGCGTGACGCGGCTCGCCGCGGCCTCCGCGTGGCGCTGTTCGAGCAGAACGACTTCGGCAGCGGCACGTCGTCTGGGTCGACGCGCCTGATTCATGGCGGACTCCGCTACCTGGAGATGTTCGACTTCGGGCTCGTTCGCCTGGACCTGCGCGAGCGCGAGATCCTGTTGCGCATCGCGCCGCATCTCGTCACGCCGCTGCGCTTCCTCCTGCCGTTCTACGGCACGTCGGCGTTCACGCGCCTGAAGATGCGCATCGGCATGTGGCTCTACGACGCGTTGAGCTACGACCGCAGCCTCGAAGGACACGAGATGCTGTCGGCAGAGACGGCGCTGGCGACCGAGCCACGTCTCGTCGAGGAAGGGCTGCAGGGCGCCGCCGCCTATTCGGACGCGCAGGTCGCGCTGCCCGAGCGCCTCTGCATGGAGAACGTGGTCGACGCGATGCAGGCCGGCGCTGCCGCCTGCAACCACTCGCGCGTCGTCTCGGCCGTGGTGACCGACGGCCGCATCCGCGGCTTGCGCGTGCAGGATCTGATCGCGCAGCGCGAAGTCGAGGTGTCGGCCTCCGTCGTCGTCAATGCGTCGGGTCCGTGGTTCGATCGCGCAGCCGGCGTGCTCCAGCAGCGCGCACGCCCGCGCGTGCGCACCACGCGAGGCATCCACATCGCGTGCGCGCGGCCGCCGAAGCATGCCATCGCACTGCCGTCGGCTGTCGACGGACGGCTGATGTTCGTGATCCCGTGGCTCGATTACGCGTGGGTGGGCACGACGGATCTCGACTACGAAGACGATCCCGCCGAGGTCGCCGCCACGCCGCGGGAGATCGACTATCTGCGGCGGTCGGTGAAGCCGTACGTCGGTGCGCTCGGCGACGTGCTCTTCACCAACGCCGGCGTGCGCGCGCTGGTGCGTCGAGAAGGCGACGCCTCGGCCGTTACGCGTTCGCATCAGATCGTCGCCGAGCAGGACCCCGTTGGGCTCGTGTCGATCATCGGCGGCAAGCTGACGGGCTATCGCGCGATCGCCGAGGAAGCCACGCAGCGCGTGTGCCGCCTGCTGGAAAGCTCCGCTCGCTGCACGACCGCGACCGAGCTCCTGCCAGGAGCCCGCGATGTCGGTCCGATGCCCGACGTGTTGTCCGACGCGCAACGAGCGCACCTGGCGCGCCTGTACGGCACGCGGCGCATCGAAGTGTTGCGTCTTGTCGAAGAGCGGCCGGAACTCGGACAGACGCTGATGGACGGCGAGCCCGACGTCGTGGCGCAGGTCGTGCACGCCGCACGGCACGAAGCGTGCGAACGCGTGGCCGACTTCGTGTGCCGGCGATCGCGACTAGCGTTCACGCCGCATCGCGGACGTCCCGCACTCGGTCGTGTCGCTGCCGCGATGCGCGAGGAGCTCGGATGGTCCGATCAGCGTGTGGCCGACGAGCTCGCGCACTGCCGCAAGGTGCTCGATCGCTCCGACGGCGACAGACCGCAACCGCACGAGTCGTTCGCCGAGATTCCGTAGCGCGCATGATTCCCGAACGCTTCACGCCCGAGTCCTGCCTGGCGGCCTCGCGCGTCCTCGCGCGTCGCGATCCCGAACTGGCGCGCCTCATGAAGACGCACGGCCCGTGCACGCTTGGCGCGCGTCCCCGCCGCGACGCGTTCTCGTCGCTCGTGCGCGCGATCGTCTTCCAGCAGCTGGCCACCGCCGCCGCCACGACCATCCATGCCCGCGTGATGGCGTCGATGGGTGGGCGTCACTGTCCGCCGCCGGCCACGTGGCTCGCGACACCAGAAGCCACGCTGCGCGGGGGCGGGTTGAGCGGACAGAAGCTGCGCTACATCCTCGACCTGTGCGAACGCGTCTCGAACGGCTCGCTCGACGCGCGCCGGCTGTATCGCCTGTCGGACGATGAGGTGATTGCGGCCTTGACGCAGGTGAAGGGCATCGGCCGCTGGACGGCCGAGATGCACCTGATGTTCCATCTCCAGCGCCACGACGTGCTGCCCCTGGGCGATCTCGGCGTGGTGACGGGCTTCGCGCGCGTCTACAACGGCGGCGAGAAGGTCGCGCCCGCGGAGATCGAGGCGCACGCCGAGCAGTGGCGCCCGTACCGCAGCATCGGGAGCTGGTACATGTGGCGCGCCCTCGAAGCCGGCCGCTGACGAAGGGCTACCAGACAACGGGTGCCCCTTCGACCCGGATTCGAACGTCTGCACGGTAGGGGCGACGCATGCGTCGCCCCTACGGCGACGAGTCTCTACCCGATTACCTGTTGCCGGTCCACTGCCCGTAGCCGCCGGATGCATCCGGCGGATGCGTATCAAGACATTCACGTTTCTTGGGGTACCGATCCCGCGCCTACGTCGATATGCTGGGCGGATGGGTCGCCTCGTCTCGATCGGATTCATCGCGCCAGCCATGGCGATCGCACTCGTCACGGGCCTCGCAGCCGACCGCGCCGCCGCGCAATCACCGCAGACGCCGTTGGCGGAACACGAGACGCGCGAGGCGCCAGGGCACCTGATCGTGATCGCGAAAGACACGCAGGGTGGACGCCTGCCCGGCGCGACGATCGTGTTCTCCGGACCAGGACCTGACGCGGCCGGCGTGCCGCGCATGCTCGTCACCGACGATTCCGGCGAGGCGATGCTCGATGTGCCCGCAGGCGATTACCGACTGATCGTGGAGATGCCCGGGTTCGAGCCCGCGACGATCGACGCCGTCGTACGTCCCGCGGAAGCCGCCGAAGCCGTAGCCACGCTCGCGATTGCCGGATATGCAGAGCAGGTCGCCGTGCGCGCAGACACCCAGACGTTCGTGCCGCCGACAGCCGACGGGCAGGTCGAGACGCTGAGTCCACGAGAAATCGAACAGTTACCCGACGATCCCGAGGAGCTCGCCATCGCGATCGAGGCGCTCGCGGGCATCGGTGCGGAGATTCGCGTGAACGGGTTCGCGGGCGGATCGCTCCCGCCGAAGGATCAGATCCAGGTCGTGCGCATCCGTCGCGATCCGTTCAGCACCGACAGCATGGGCGCGGGGCAGGTGCGCGTGGAGATCATCACGCGTCCGGGCGGCACCTCGTGGGCGCACGACGTGTCGGTGGGCTTCCGCGATCAGTCGATCGACGCCAGGCCGGCGTTCTCGCAGGCGCAGCCGGAGGGCCAGACGCGCCGCCTGTCGTGGAGCTTCAGGGGGCCGATCGTGAAGGGGCAGTCGTCGATTTCCGGGCGCGTCTCGATTCGCGATTCGTACGACGCGCAACCGCTCGTCGCCACGGGTGCGCCGACGGCGTTCCCCTCGCTCGTGAACGCGGAACGTCGCCGCTTCGACGGCGAGGTGCGCGTGGAGCACGCGATGTCGTCCACGCAGACCCTGCGCGGCGAGTATCAGCGCTGGGATTCGCGCGGCAGCAACATGGGCGTTGGCGAGTTCGAGCTGCCCGAGCGTGCGTTCGACGATCGGTCGGCCGGAGACATAGCGCGGATCTCCGCGATCGGCACCATCGGCCGTCACTTCCTGAACGACATCCACCTCGAATACGTGGACGTGCGCAGCGACACGGAGTCGATGAGTGACGCCATCGGCATCAACGTGCCGAACGCGTTCCGTGCCGGCGGCGCACAGCGTTCGGGCGGACGACGGGATCAGGAGATCGAGATCGCGCAGACGGTGGACCTGATCAGCAACAGCCGGCACAAGGTGCGCTTCGGTTTCGAGACCGAGCTCGGGTGGACGCGCACGGACCGGATCGACAACTACATCGGTACGTTCACGTTCGCGAGCCTCGAGGACTACGACGCGGGCCGTCCGCGGCAGTTCACGCAGCGCGTCGGTAACCCGCTGGTGACGTATTCGCGCCAGGAGTTCAGCTGGTTCGCGTACGACGAGGTCGAGATGCGCGAGGGCCTCCGCTTCGGCTTCGGCGTACGGCACGACATCCAGTCGTTGATGGACGATTGGAACAACATCGCGCCGCGCGCGAGCCTGTCGTGGACGCCGAAGGAGCGGCCGAAGACGACGCTCACGGCGGGCGTCGGGTTCTTCAACGAGTGGTACCCGCAGTGGGTGTACGAGCAGACGCTGCAGCTCGATGGCACGCACCTGCGCGACGTGATCGTGGGCGATCCCGGCTATCCCGACCCGCTCACCGATGACGGCCTCACGTCCATGCCCGCCCCCAGCATCGTCCGCGAGTCGTCGACCGGGCTCGACATGGTGTCGACCGCGCGCGCGTCGGTCGGCCTGGAACACCGCTTCTCGCAGCACCTGCGCGTGCAGCTCAACGCCTATGGGCAGTCGATCCAGGACCGCCTGCGCAGTTTGAACGCGAATGCGCCCATCGACGGCGTGTTCCCCGACGCCGAGTTCGAGCGCATCACGGAGATCGAGTCGACGGGGCGCGGGCGTTCGGCGGGCTTCGATTCGAGCGTGCGCGTGTCGCGCGAAGACGGCAAGGCGTCGGGTCTCGTGCGCTATCAGTACGGACAGTCGTGGAACGACTCGGATGGACCGACGTCGCTGCCCGCAGACAGCCGCGACCTCGACGCCGAGTGGGGCCCCGCGTCGTGGGACGTGCGCCATCGCGTGTTCGGCTTCGTGCGGATGGAGCTGCCCGGCGGCGTGCGCGCCAACGCCTGGGGCGACATCGCGTCAGGCACGCCTTACACGATCAGGACGGGTCTCGACGACAACCACGACTCGGTCTTCGCCGACAGGCCGGCAGGCACGGGCCGCAACACCGAGCGTGGCACGTGGCAGCGGACGCTGAACCTGCGTCTCGGCTGGCGCCCTGACTTCGGCAGCGTGACGTCGACAGACGGCGGTGGTGCCGGAGCGAAGACGCCGCGCGGCGTCGAGTTCTACGCGCAGGCGTGGAACATCCTCAACGAAACGAACTTCACGCGCTTCTCCGGCGTGATGACGTCGCCATACTTCATGCGCCCCACGGCCGCCGCCCCGGCCCGCCGCTTCGACTTCGGCACGCGAGTGTTCTTCTGACGCTCGCGGCGTCGGGCCCGGACTTCCACGTCGCCCTTCGGACCAGGGATGGAGCGAACGGGTTTCAACCCGTTCGTCATGGTCGTCCGGCCCGTCGTCGTGGGCTTCGGTGTTCATGAGGCTGAGCGGTTGCCTGTTGCCGGTTGCCCGTTGCCGGCAGTGGTCTTGTCGCCCCTTGTTCAACGTCCTCCGG
>CAYRAE010000078.1:0-11401 GCA_964422175.1 uncultured Luteitalea sp.
TCTACTTCCATTGCGGGGGACTTGACCTCTACCCACGCTGATCCCGGAAGAGGCGTATGAAATAGTGGGCCTCTGGAACCGCGTAGAGCTGAGCGTGTGCGAGATCCTCTTGCAGATAGTGAGTGAGGTTGGCGCTGTGCACCAGATCGCGAGGATTGAAGGCGTCGTGGGGTCGATCTGGATTCGGGACGAACCCAAACTCTACGGCCCGCTCAACTAGTTCTGGACTGGTGGCCGCATTGACAACAACGACCAGTGGTCGCGCGTCCGTATCAACGGAGCCTCCACGGTCCAACGCTCGAAGCACGTCGTCGACGGCGGCGAGCACCTCGTATCCCCGTGTCATACGGTCTCTCGGGTCGAGCGCGAGCAGACGCTTGAGCACGGCTGACTCCGCGTCCGCCAATCGGCTGGCGGGTCGGTCAAGCTCGGCGAGTATGCGAGCGTGACGCTGAGGTGGACCAAGATCGGCGAATGGTTCGGCGTTGATCAACACCCGGGCGGCGAGCATCCCGAACCCAAACCAGTCGGTCTCCGGTCGGTAGCCATACGCTCCCGAGAAGAACTCAGGCGGGGACGACCATCCTAGAGGTGGCGCCTTGCCGGCAGGACGGCCTAGGCGAATGCTCCATTCGAACCCACCGAGCCGAAGCGACGAAGGACCGATGTCGCGAGAATAGTGGATCGTCTCTGCCCTCACGTCCCGGTGGAGAATATGCTGCTCGTGGAGCAAGACAATGCCCTCGGCGATGCTGGACAGGCCGGCCCAAAGTTCGCGCCTCGCCTGAGGTTCCCGGCTTTGTAGCCACGTCGTCGTCGCACGCTCCTTGAGCGCGGTCGTAAGTGGTTCGTACCCAGGCGCCTGGAGCACCATTGCGAAGCAACGAGAGTCCCGGTCTATTCCAGCATCTCGAATGACGAGGATCGAGTTCTCCGCCCCTGGTGAGCTGCCAACACGGTAAAGCGTGCGAAGTTCCGCGTCCCACAGCGCTCTCTGCAGGTCATCCGGCCGCTCGCCCTCGAACGGCCAGACCTTAATGATGAACTTCGTATCGTCCTCATCGGTCCCAATCCACGCCTGACTGATCGAGTCCTCGAGGACCGGGCCAGCAACCAGCCGATAGCGCGAACGGAGAAGGCGAACCCCTGGAGCGAGCATTCGAGTCCTTCCATATTGTGGAAATCGAACCGTTGAGCGTCTCTTGAAGAGAGACATCCTACCTCATCCGTCTGGCCGATCATGTCTGCGACAGGCCCACAGACAGCCGTCGCCCTTCGCATGGGCGACGGCTGATTCGCATCGATGCCTACGAGGCGCTCGCCTCGCTGACCTGTCCTTCCATCTCCGTGTAGGCACGCAGCACGGCATCGCGGATGCGGTCCTGCGCGTTGGGGTCCATGACGGGACGCAGCAGCGAGAAGCTGCGACGCTCGCCGTGGACGGTGAACTGGCGCGCTGGGAACGTCACGTTGCGACCGTTCCCGTCGCGTCGCTGCCAGACGGCGAAGCCAATCAGCTTGAGGCCGTCCAACTCGCCTCCGGTGAAGTGCACCTCGGCGTCGGCCAACTTCCCAGGCGGGACGTTGCGGTCGTTCGGCAGGATGCGGACGGTGGTGCGAACTGTGCTTTCCATGGTTCTTCTCCTTGTGAATGCCGTCAGTCCGGACGGTGCGGTGGTTCAACTGGCGCGAGCGATGTCGGGATCTCCGATGAGCGGCGCCTTCAGGCGCTGCCACAACCAGAGCTGCAGCGTGCTGAGGCTGACGAGCACGTCGTCTGGCGTCGTGAGCTGGTGTCCGGCCTCCGCGTAGCGGGCGCGCTGCCAGGCGAGCTCGACGGCGTCGATGAGCACCAGGCGAGCGGTGGTTCTCGAACGGAACGTGTCGAGTCCGTCCGGATCGATGGCGAATCCTGCCAGGTCGGTGACCGTGGATTCGTAGAGCGTCATCGTCGATGGCGCGTCGAACGTGGCCGGTGCGGTCGTGATGTAGGCGTGATAGAGCCGCACCTGGTGGCCGATCGCCACGGTGATGTGTGGAGTAATCGCGGTCGTGCGCATGGGTTCTCTCCTTTCTGGGTGCGTTTGCTGAGCAGTCCTGCCGGTCATCACGTAAGTGCCAGGACTGGCGACGCGCAGGCACCCGTCAAGCCCGACAGCCCCAACGGGGTCGGCGCTGCGCGCCGAGGCTTGACGGGGCCGAGCGGCGCCGTACGATCGCGAGTCGTGATGGCCGGTGGCGTCTGGACGTGTGGGTGGGTTCAGGGCGCGAGAGCGCTGATGGCTCCGGCTTCGCGGAAGCTGACCACGTGCAGCACAACATCGGCGCGTTCATGGCGACGCGCCGTCAGGAGGCCTCTGATGTCGATTGATGAGTTCATGCCGGTCTATGACGTCTCCGACGCCGTCGCCACCGTGGTCGAAGCTGACGTCGCAACGACGTGGGCGGCGTTGATGGAGGTCGATCTGATCGACGTCGGTCGCCGGCGGCCGTTGGTGGCCCTGCTCGGCGCGCTCCGGATGCTGCCCGAGATCGTCGGTCATCTCCTCCACGGTGAAGTGCCAGCGGGCCAGCCTGACCATCTGCGGCTCCGCGACCTCGCCGCCCTCACGCCTGACCACGGGGGATGGGTGCAGCTTGGCCTCCGTGAGCAGGACGAGATCGTGCTGGGACTGGTCGGCAAGTTCTGGCGGCCCGTCATCGAGTTCGCTCGAGTCTCCACGTCAGCGGAGTTCCGCGCGTTCGCTGAGCCCGGGTTTGCCAAGACGATCTACGCCCTGTCGGTTCGCGCCCTCGACTCCCGGCGGACGCTCCTCTCCGGAACCATGCGCACGGCCACGACGGACGAGGCGGCACGACGATGGTTCCGCCGGTACTGGACGTTCGGCGTGGGATCGGGTGCCCACGTCCTCGTCAATGGCCTCCTCGATGTGACCCGCGAGATGGCCGAACAGAAGCAGGACGGTTGAGTGGCCGGGTGTCAGGGACGATTCTCTGTCGCGCGCCCCCGCTCACTCATCGGCGAATCTCGATGGCTCCGATGCGGAACTACCGGGCACCCACTTCCACCGTCCACGTGATCGGCGCCGACAGCGGGTGCCCGTGCCGGCTGACAAAGGGACCGTCCAATGTCGCCACATAGCGCACACCCGGCACGAGGTCACCGGTCGGCGTCAGCGTCATCCGCCGCGCATCGACGTCGTAGTGCACGCTGCCGGTCACTTCGTTGGCCCCGCGGGACGGCGCGTCCGGACGCCAGGTTACGCGGGCGTGCTCCACGGTCTCCGGCGCCACGTCCGTATTGAAGAGCACCTGCATGGACGGACGCGTGTCCTTGTCGTCCAGGGGGACGTTGGCCAGCGCCGACAGGCGTCCCTCGACGCGCACCGAGACCCGCGCGTCGGCCTCGTCGAAGCCGTCGCTGACGACCACGCGGAAGGTCGGGTTCGGCCCGGGCTCGAGGCGCGCCGTGTCCACCGTGTAGCTCGCACTGTCGAGCCACAGCGCCAGCGTGCTCCATCCGGCGTCTCCGCCGTCGCTGCTGTAGAGCACCGTGGCCTGCAACGGCTCGTCGTCGGCGTCGGTCGCCTCCCAGGTCAGCACGATGTCGCCGTCAACACGCTGAGCAGGCGTCGGCGACGTGATCGTCACGGCCGGCGCGTGCGGCGATCGCTCACGCCGTGCCAGCACGGCGCCGTCCTTCGACAGCACGAGACTGCGCGCCGCGTCCGACCAGGGCATGGTGGCCCGGAAGACACCGGTGGCCTCCCCGTGCGCGGATGCGGCGACGTCGAATCGTGTCGTGCCCACCACGGAACCGGCGCCGTCGCGCAGCGACAGCTCGTACGCACCCGCAGTCTGTGGCTCCGGCAGCGCGGTACCGCGGACGAGAGGGCCGAGCCATGCCGAGGCCCCGGCCTGATCGATGTACCCCGCCAACCCCACCCGCCTTGGGCCGTCGACGCTTGCCTGTGCCGGCATCGCGTGGAGCGATGTCGAGGCGACCAGGACGGGCGCCTGGGCTGCGACACGCCGTGCCGCGAACAGGTTGTTGCGTTCGATGAGCTGCTGGATCTTGTGGTAATGGTGCGTGGCGATGAACGTGTTCCGGTATGGCACCGTCGCCGGAAACATCAACGGCACGATGCGCGGTCCTTCGCCGTTGCCTTCGGTGGACGACTTGTTCCAGCCCGTCCACCCCGGAGGCAGGATGCGGAACCCTTCGATGCCGTCGTACTGGAAGACGGGCGACTCGCGCATCTTGTCGAGCGCCTGATACTCCTCGGTCGTCGTGTAGTAGGGGATGTGGTCGAGCAAGAGGTAGTGGCCCACCTCGTGCACCCACGCGTAGATGTAGCGATCGCGCAGCGCCGGGTCATCGTCGAACAGGCTCCGGATGGCGCCTGGCGCGCCCTGCGTCAGCAACACGTCCGCCCTGCCCCCGCTCAAGAACGGACTCGGCCCGAAGCCGAGGACGAGGTCGGCGTCCGTCGCGTGCAGCGTCGCGTACGACATGGTCAGTTCCGACGCGAGGATGTTGGCGGCGTTCTGCGCAATCGGCTCGCCCTCGTACAGGAGCCGAGCGCCAAGCAGTTGCGCGTGCATGCGGGGCCCCATCACCATCGTCCCGCGGTAGCGTCCCTGGATGGACTGCAACGGGAACACCTGGAGCGCGAACTGCTCCCCTTTCGAGTAGACCGTGTGCAGGGTCTGGATGGTGGATGCGGGCGGCCAGGGAAACCAGTCGCCAATCGCCATCTGGTAGTAGTCGATCTTCAGTGTGGGTTCCGGCTCCCAGTAACTGGCCGGACATCTCGTGTGGTAGATGGTCTCCCAGGCGCCCGGTGCGGTCTCGGCTGCAATCTCCACTCGCAGCTGCCGCCCTTCGTGCCCCTGTGGTAACCAACCGAACAGGTTGGCCGTGTGCTCGGCGTCCGCCTGAGAAAGGCCTCTGGTCGCCCAGAGATCCGGCCGCACGAACTCGTGTGTGGCTGAGGCCAGCGTCGTGCCAGCCGTGTCCTTCAGCGTCACGCGCCCGTTGAACGACTGCAGCTGGTCGTCAGCGTGCACGGCCGGGTGCTGCGTCCAATCGGCATAGATGCGAGCGACAGCGGGCTTGTTCCTGATGAGGGGAGCGTCGCGCACGGTCTGCAGGACGTGGCATGAGAGGTTGGGCGAGAGTGACGTCTGCTCGTCGTGACGGAAGACGAGCCGGCTGTGGAAGCTCCAGGTGTGGTACCCCTCGCCCGACGGGTCTTCGAGCTCTTCGCCGTTGCGCCCGCGGACGCCATCGGGGCCCGTCTTGACGCGAGCCTCGTAGCGGACGCCGCCGAACAGCGGCTCGTCCGGCTCGAGCACCGCCAGGCGTTCGCCGCGCGCGATGCGGGCGGGCACCGGCACGAAGCCGCCCGCGGTGTCGCGGTAGCCGAGCTGAAAGGTCGTGTCATCCAGCGTGCGCGGGTCGTACGGCGCGCTGAACGACACCCGTGGCGAAGCGCCCGAGCGCTCGTGCCGCGCGTCGTCATCCGGCGAGGTGCTGCGGATGGTGAAGGGCGCGCTGGCGCACCCCTCGTACGAGACGATGCCCTGGCTGCGCGCCGCCTGCAGGTCGAGGCTGAAGCTGCCCGTGAACGAAAGCGCCCGCATCGCGCCGGCGGCGTCCTTGTCGGTGTTCTCGAGGGTGACGTCGAAGGTCGCTTCGGCCCGGTCGTGCGTGTGGACGAGGAGGTCCACCGTTCCGCCGGCATACCGGAAGCTCGCGACCTCGTTCAGGCCCAACGGTGAGCGGGCCGGAGGCTGGCGCTCGTCCGGCGCCGCGGGCGCTGACGCGGCGGGGTCCACGCCGACGCGCTCGCGGGGCTCGACAGGCGTGCCGCCGACCATGTCCGCCAGCCCGCGAAGGCCGGTGAGCGCCGCGCCCATGGTGTCTACCGAGAGCGCCTGCTCGGACGCGCGATAGCGTTCCACCGTGTCATGGAACTGAAGGGTGAACTGCGGCTGCACGCGGTACTTCACGCCGCCATCCCGCAGGTTGCGCAGGTCCGCTCGAAAGAGGGCATGCGCCAGCGTCGTGGGGTCCCAGGCCGAGAAGACGAACCGGCAGACGCCAGGCGACGCTTGCCGCAGATACAGTCCGGCAATGGGCTTCACCGTGCCCTCGAGCGACGTCCCGATGGCGCCTGAGGTCGAGCCGGCGAAGCGGGTCACCGGCACCTCAGCCCGTGTGGTCTCCGCGGGGGCACGTGCCGCAGGCCGTTCGCCCACTGTCACTTCCGCCGTCGTCTCGTGCGTGCCGCTGTCGGCGTCAGACACGGTGAGCGTGACGGTATAGGTACTTTCCTGCTGCCAGGTATGGCGGACGCGCCAGAGATCCTGACCCGTCTCGGTCGTCCCGTCGCCGAAGTCCCATCGCCAGGTGAGGACGTCCTTCGGCGTGTCGGTCACCCTGCCGGTCAGCTCCAGTGTCCGGGGCGCGCCATCGAGCCGGACGCTGGTGATCGGGCCGACGCGCGGCGCGACGTTGTCAATCATGATCTGGCGGGTCCACGTGCTGATGGTGCCGCGGGCGTTCTTCACCTCGACGCTGACGCTGTAGGCGCCCTGCTGCCCGAACACGTGCGACACCGTCGGCCGGGTGCCGGTGTTGACCGGTGGCGATCCGTCACCGAAGGTCCAGACGATCTCGTACGGCTCCTGCCCCACGGCGTCGAACATGCCGCCGCCTGGGCGGGACATGCGCGGCCTGATCATCGCGCCCGCGGGGCCGAGGTCCACGTCGCCGGAGAAGTGGGCAGTGAAGAAGACGGTGGACGTCTCTGGCGCACGGGCCACGCTGTCGATGCGTACGTCCTGCGCGCGGACAGCCTGCACGGTGACGAGCAGCACCGACAGTGCCAGTGCGATCATCCGTAGGGAGGAGCAGTTCATCTGCAGAGCCTATAGCACGGCCATGGAAAGCCGGGACCAGCCGTCGCGTCGGCGCTCACGAGTGAGTCGTACAGCATGTCGACCCGAGCGACACCGGTGAAGTGGGAGGCCGGGGCTTCACGAACGTCACGCTCAGTGGCGTGTGTGATGGCCAGCGTCCGATGCCAATTCTATGGCGGCTCGAGAAGCGCACGTGGCGCTACAACGAGCTGCGGCGGGAGCTCGCGGGGATTTCTCACAAGATGTTGACCCAGCACCTCCGAGAGTTGGAGCACCACGGGCTCATCACGCGAACCGTGCACCCGGTCGTGCCGCCTCACGTGGACTACTCGCTCACGGCGCTCGGCCGAACGACGGTGCCGATCATCGAGTCGTTGCGCAAGTGGGGCTCGGCGTTTCGTACGAAGCGAGCTCGGAGTGGACGCGCCGGTTGAGCAACGCCGGGCGGGCATGCAGCGTCGCCAGACGCACCATGGTCGCGGCCACGACAATGACGCGTCCGACCTACTTCACCGCTGCGCGAAGCTCGGCAAGGTTGGCTCTGACGATCTCGCGCAGCTCTTGAAAGCTCTCTAGATGACGAGCCCCGATTCCAGTGGAGTTGAGGAACGTCTCGCTCCCGTGCTGACCCTGATGAGAATGTGTTGTGGCGCCGACTTCGGTTGGCTTCGATCGTAGTAGTCGGGATTGACGGTGACGTAAACGCGGCTCTCCCTGTCGCCCAGGGTCGTGAAGACGTGGGCGTAACCATTTAGCGATTTCACCTCGATCTCCTTGACGATCGCGACCTCATCGGGTGATTCGCTGAGCAGTCCCTGATAGTAGGCCAGCCGTTGCGCGCTGGTGCCGGACCTGGATTGCAGGATCTCGATCTGCTTCTGCAGGAACTCGCGCCTGGTGACGACCCGGAATGGCAGGACGCCGGCACGCGTGAGCCACCAGACGGTCGTGCCGTCGACGAAGTTGAACTCCTGAATGCCCTGGTCATTGGCCTGAGGCAGCTCGGTCTTGTCCTTGCGCTGGTAATACCCGCGGGGAAGGAAGCTGAAGCCGACGGAGGGGTTGCTGGTGGCCTCGTCGACGAAGCTCGTGTTGACCTGAACCGACACGTTCCCGAGCGACACGTCCCGGGCAGCCGGCTTGCCGTCGAGGCACTCGATCTTGTGATGGCTCAGGACAAAGCTGTAGGTGTTGCCATACCGTGACTTGTTCGTCACCTGGGACAGGATGTCGTAGTTCGCGCCGTAGAGACCGATGGCGCCGATAGGCACGAAGGCGGACTTGAACATCTCCAGCACGCGCACCAAGATCTTCCGTTCGGCGGCGAGTTCGACGTCGCTGACCTGCCCGGTGTTCTGATCCGGCTGCGGCTTCCACACGTTGGTCAGCGAGTTGAACTGGGAACTGTCACAGGTGGTGTTCTGGGCTGCGGGCGTTGCGAGCCAGGCCAGCGGCACGAGGGACAGCAGGAGGCAACGGATGATGCTCATGGGTACGGGTCCAGGAACTGTCAGCGGCAGCTCTCAGGGCGGCCGGAGCGTATCAGATGGCCGAAGCGTACGCGAACGCGATTATGGCCCTCCGATTCGTTCACGGCCGTCCACTCGATTCCTCCCGCTTCTCCCCCAGGTTGGGGCACTACTTGGGCAACGGCCACCGGACGCCAACCATGAGGGCCTCAGCGCTCAATCGCCTCGAACGCGGCGCTGTGTTCGACCCAGGACGCTCACGCCCGAACGTGAACAATCAGCGATTCGCGAAGAAGTCGCGCGCTTCAACGAGTTCGCAGCCGGCAACGACCCGTATCGTGAGCGCGATTGGGCGCGTTCGAGCAGGCGGGCGAGCGCTTCTCCTCACGCACGACCTCGCTGGCGTTGTTGTAGAGGCCGCTCTCGACCTTTTCGCCGACGAATCGTTCCAGCTCAGGCGTCAAAGACACATTCATCGCGTTCGCTCTTGATAATCCGCCACGCGGCGTGCCCTTCGAGCAGGGCGCCTGTCTCGGCATTCCCCGCATCACCGCGCACCGTGCGGTGCAGCGGCAAGACCGATTGCCGGCACCGTGCAGTCCGACCTCCGTGGCCGCAGCGCGCCCTACTTCTGGAGCTGATGCTCAGGTCGCACGCTGCTGAACGTCAGCGCGAGCAGTTTCCAGTCGCTTCCCACCTTCTGGAAGACCTCGGTCACGGTGAACTCGTTCTTCGCATCGCCGCCGCGCACCTCGGCGGTCAACGTGATGCGGCTCCAGACGACAGCCGTGTCGTTGACCACCGATGCGACAACGTCGTGGACGTCAGCCTGCTTGTACCAGATGCTTCCCGTCTTGATGATCTCGAGCTCCCGGTCCTTCGTCCACGTTCCGCTCATGTGCACGAACCGTGAGCTCTCGTGGAAGAGAGGCTCGAGCTTGTCGACCGCCTTGTCCGCCATCCATTGCCATTTCGTTTTCGACAACTGCATGACGTGCTGCTCTGCGGTGATCGTCTGGGCATCAGCGCTGGGCGCGAGCACCAGGGCAAGGGCGATTCCGAGTAGTGGCAGTCTCAGCATGTGACATTCTCCAGAGGACCTGTCTGAGTAACGGATCGGAAGCCACGACTGTCAGCGTGGGCTCCGTGGCAAACTCGCAACAATCTTCGTCAGCCGCCGCTGGCGCGCGGCCCGAACCCCTCCGCACGCAGCCTCGTGATGTCCTTGGTCGGTGCACTTCCGAAGAAGCGGCCGTACTCTCGCGTGAACTGCGACGGGCTCAGGTACCCGACCCGCAGGCCCGCCTCGCCAACGTCCATCTGCTGGAACAACATCAGCCGCCGAGCTTCGTGCAGGCGCAGCACCTTCTGGTACTGCAGCGGGCTCATCGACGTGACGGCCTTGAAGTGCTGGTGGAACGATGAGGAGCTCATCCCGGCGGCGGCGGCCATCTCCTCCATGGTGACAGGCTGCGCGAAATGCGCGCGCATCCATGAGACCGCCTGGCCGACCCGGTGCACCCCCGACCGCGGCTCCGCAATCTGCGCCACGCGTGCGCCGATGGGCGAGCGGAGCAGACGAATCAGGATCTCGTCGATGACGAGTGGGCCGAGCAGGTCGGCATCCTGCGGCTGCACCATCAGGTCCACCAGGCGGGTCACGGCGTCGATGATGGCCTCGTTGCTCTGCCCGACGAACAGGCCTCGGCCGGTCTCTGCCCTGGGGATGCCGAGCGGATACACGCGCCTCGCGAGCGCGGCGACCCGTGCCGGATCCAGGTCCAAGCGGACTCCGAGGAACGGCTCCCGCCAGGACGCCCGACTCAGCTGGCCTGCGACCGGAAGGTCGACCGTGAAGACCAGCATGCGGTCGGCGTCGTACTCGAGCACGTCACTGCCCAGCATCATGACCTTGGCCCCCTGCGCAACGATGCACAGGCAGGGGCCTAGGGTGGCACGCACGGGTTCGTCCGTCGGCCTGCCACGACGGACGGCGTACGTGCCTGGAATGCGAAGCGGGAACACGCCATCGCGCGGTGCGTGCTGCGCGAGGCGGCGCGCCAGTCCGCGCAGCGCGATCGAGCCCGGCCCGGCCAGGCTGATGTCCTTCAGTGACGGATCTTCCGCCGTGGAGACCTCACGCGCGGCTGCCCGGGAGCGCAGAATGCGCGTGCCGCCGAGCGTGGCTCTCCGCGGGCGCGAGCGTGCGTCGAGGCGTAGCTCCCATGGACCTCATGGTAGCGCCGAGGCAGAAGGTACCCTTGCTCAAACCTACGACATCACGCCCGCCTGACGGTGCGATTCGGGAGGATCGGGCAAGTCATGACCGAACAGCATGTCGACGCGGGCGACGCCGGTGAAGTTGGAGGCCGGGGCTTCACGAACGCCACGCTCCGCGCCGCGTGTGATGGCCAGCGTCTGACCGTGCGCCGCACTCGTCGAGATGAGGATGCCCAGCCACACCGACATCGAACGCATCGCGGACTTATGGATCTCGGTACGCATGGGACGCTCCTCTCACGCAGCCAGCGGAACCGCATCGGCAGCAGCTGTCGTCAGCCGCAGGGTACTGCGTCGCTTGTCGTGCGACTTGCCGAATGCTGGGCGATGCGACGCTCTGAAGCAACAAGCGCTCGGAGGATCAGGCAGGCAGGAATGGCTGGCTGTCGACTGGAGATGCGCCGCCTCAGAAGAGTCTTCAGGGATGCGTCCCCAAGAATCACACGCCGTCGAAGAAATCTGCTCGCTCTTGCTGAGGACATGCTGCGACGCCCCGCCGCTCCGCCAGCCTTCCCGTGGAGATATGGTGGAGACGCGAAAGAACCACGACGTAAGCCGTTGTGAAGCAGATAGTTATGGCTGGGAGGCAGGGATTCGAATTCGGAGCCACGTGTTTTCACAAGTCATTGATGGCGCTGGACTTCCGAAGCTAACCGCTTGAGAGGCAAGCGGTTATCGCACTCCGATTCGTGCACTGCCGTCCACTCGATTCCTCCCGCTTCTCC
>CAYRAE010000079.1:0-11313 GCA_964422175.1 uncultured Luteitalea sp.
CCGACGCCGCCGGCGCCGCCACCTGCGCACACCCCGTACCAGCCAACGGCGGGGCGACCAGGGCCGTACCGCAGAGCACCAACGACAGGAACAGGCGCGGGATCATGGCGGCAAGGATATCCCTCCCGGGAGTCCGGCGTCCGGCTGATTTGCATCCATCCATCACAAAAGGTAGATTCATGGATGTTTCGTTTGGCGTCGCCCATCCCCTGTCCGCCGACGCGTTGAGGACCCCTTCATGACTACAGCGGCTGCTTCGCCTCTTCACCGTGCGCACGATTCTTCCGAGGCGCCCCTCGCGAGGCATCCACTGGAAGAACTGCTGGCGACGCGCATCGCCATCATCGATGGCGCGATGGGCACCACCATCCGCACGTACGGGATGACGGAGGCCGACATCCGCGGCGAGCGCTTCCGCGACGCGCCGAAGGACCTCCTCAACAACGGCGACATCTTCTCGCTGACGCAGCCGGAGATGATCTGCGACATCCACCGCCGCTTCCTCGAGGCGGGCGCGGACATCATCGAGACGAACACGTTCGGCGCCACGTCGATCAGCCAGAGCGAGTTCTTCGTCGACGACCCGCGCGAGCACGGTGGTCGCAAGGACCCGGCGTTCTATCAGCGCATCATCGAGGATTCGTTCCTGCGCGATCTCGCGTGGGAGATCAACGAACGCTCCGCACGACAATGTCGCGAGTGGGCGGACCGCGTGGCTGATGCCACGGGCCGCCGGCGCTTCGTCGCCGGCGCCATCGGGCCGCTCACTGTCTCGCTCTCCAACTCCCCCGACGCCGACGATCCGGGCTTCCGCGTCGTCACCTTCGACCAGGTCAGGACCGCGTACGCCGAACAGGTCCGCGCGCTCATCGCCGGCGGGTCCGACGTGCTCCTCGTCGAGACCATCTTCGACTCGCTCAACGCGAAGGCCGCGCTCGTCGCCATCCAGGAGGTCTTCGCACAGGATGGCGTTCGCTTACCGATCATGATCTCGGCGGCGGTCGGGCGCGGCGGCGAGACGATGATCTCGGCGCAGACGGTCGAGGCGTTCTGGACGGCCGTGGCGCACGTGAACCCGCTGTCAGTGGGCCTGAACTGCTCGCTCGGGCCAGACCTGATGTACCCGTTCCTCGAGCAGCTCGCGTCGAAGTCGTCGGCCGCCATCTCCTGCTATCCCAACGCCGGTCTGCCGAACCCGCTGTCGCCGACGGGATTCGACCTCGAACCGGACGACATGGCGCGGCACCTCGGCCACTTCGCCAAGGACGGCCTCATCAACATCGCGGGCGGGTGCTGCGGCAACACGCCGGCGCACATCGCCGCGATCGCGAAGGCGCTCGACGATCAGCCGGGCCGTCCGGTTCCTTCGCGCGCCATCGCCGGCGACGAGGTTCGCCGCCGCAGCGTGACGGTCCCCCGTCCCCTGCAGCTCTCGGGCTCGCAGCCGTTCGTGCAGCAACCCGGCGTGTTCATGATGATCGGCGAGCGCACCAACGTGGCCGGCTCGCCGAAGTTCGCGCGGCTCATCAAGGACGGCAAGTATGAAGACGCCGTGAGCGTCGCGCGGCAGCAGGTGGAGAACGGCGCGAACGTCATCGACATCTGCATGGACGAAGGGATGATCGACGGCGTCGCGGCGATGACGCGCTTCCTGCAGCTCCTCGGCAGCGAGCCCGAGGTCGCGAAGGTCCCCTTCATGATCGACTCCTCGAAGTGGGAGGTCCTCGAAGCCGGACTCGCCTGCCTCCAGGGCAAGGGCATCGTCAATTCGATCTCGCTGAAGGAAGGCGAGGCGGTCTTCCGCGAGCGCGCGCGCACGATCCACAGATACGGCGCGGCCGTGGTGGTGATGGCCTTCGACGAAGAGGGACAGGCGGCGACGTACGCCGACAGGATCCGGATCTGCGAGCGGGCGTATCGCATCCTCGTCGACGAGATCGGCTTCCCACCCGAGGACATCATCTTCGACCCCAACATCCTCACCGTGGCGACGGGGATGGAGGAGCACGACAACTACGCCGTGGACTTCATCGAGGCCACGCGCTGGATCAAGACGCACCTGCCGCACGCGAAGGTCAGCGGCGGCGTGTCGAACATCTCGTTCAGCTTCCGCGGCAACAACGTGGTCCGCGAGGCGATGCACTCGGCGTTCCTCTACCACGCCATCGGCGCCGGCATGGACATGGGCATCGTCAACGCCGGGATGCTGGAGGTGTACGAGGAGATCGAGCCCGAGCTGAAGGTGCTCGTCGAGGACGTGCTGCTGAACCGGCGCCCCGACGCGACTGAGCGCCTCGTGACGTTCGGTGAAGCGTTGAAGGCCGCGGGTACCGGTGCGGCGAGCGACGAGAAGAAGACCGAGGAATGGCGCCTCGGAACCGTGGAGGCACGCCTCACGCACGCGCTCGTCAAGGGCATCGACACGTACATCGATGAAGACACCGAAGAAGCGCGAGCCAAACTGGCGCGTCCGCTGGCGGTGATCGAAGGACCGCTGATGGACGGCATGGGCGTGGTGGGCGATCTCTTCGGGGCGGGCAAGATGTTCCTGCCGCAGGTCGTCAAGTCGGCGCGCGTGATGAAGAAGGCCGTCGCGTACCTGTTCCCCTTCATGGAGGCGGAGAAGGCGGCGCTCGCCGCGGCGGGCCAGACGGTGAGGACGCAGGGCAAGATCGTGCTCGCCACCGTCAAGGGCGACGTCCACGACATCGGCAAGAACATCGTCGGCGTGGTGCTCGCGTGCAACAACTACGAGGTGATCGACATGGGCGTGATGGTGCCCTGCGAGAAGATCCTCGAACGCGCGCGCAGCGAGAACGCCGACATCATCGGGCTCAGCGGCCTCATCACGCCGTCGCTCGACGAGATGGTGCACGTGGCGCGCGAGATGCAGCGTCAGGGCTTCACGCTGCCGCTGCTCATCGGCGGCGCGACGACGAGCCGCGCGCACACGGCGATCAAGATCGCACCACACTACAAGCAGCCCGTGGTCCACGTGCTCGACGCCAGCCGCGCGGTGCCCGTCACCACGAGCCTCCTGAGCGAAGACGGCAAGGACGCGTTCGTCGCACAGCACGAGGCCGACTACGCGAACATTCGCAAGAGTCACGGATCGACGCGGCAGCCGCTCGTCGACCTCGAGACCGCACGCGCGCGGCGCACGTCGATTGCGTGGCGCGCCGAGGACGTGCCGCAACCTGCCTTCACGGGCGTGCGTGCGCTCGACGTGCCCGTGGCGACGCTGCGCGAGTACATCGACTGGACGCCGTTCTTCCACACGTGGGAGTTGAAGGGCGTCTATCCGCGCATCCTGGACGATGAGAAGTACGGTGCGCAGGCACGGCTGATCTTCTCGGAAGCCAACGCGCTGCTGGACCGCATCATCGCCGAGGATCTGCTGCGCGCCCGCGGCGTGTACGGTTTCTTTCCGGCCAACGCCATTGGCGAGGACGTCGTGGTCTTCACCGATGAGACGCGCACCACCGAGCGCACGCGATTCCACTTCCTGCGCCAGCAGATGGATCGCGCCGATCAGCCGTCCCGATCGCTCGGCGACTTCATCGCGCCCGTCGAGACGGGCCTGCCCGACCACATCGGCACGTTCGCCGTGACGGCGGGCCTCGGCCTGCGCGAGCTGTGCGACGGCTTCCGCGCGCAGCACGACGACTACAACGCGATCATGGCCGAGGCCATCGCGGACAGGCTGGCCGAGGCATTCGCCGAGTACCTGCACAAGCGCGTGCGCGACGAGTGGGGCTACGGCCTCGCCGAGACGTTCACGCCGGAAGATCTCATTCAGGAGCGGTATCGCGGCATCCGTCCGGCGGCAGGGTATCCGGCATGCCCCGATCACACGGAGAAGGGCACGTTGTGGCAGTTGCTCGACGCCGAGGCGGCGGCCGGCATCGTGCTCACCGAGTCGTACGCGATGTGGCCGGGTTCCAGCGTGAGCGGCCTCTACTTCGCGCACCCAGAGTCACGCTATTTCACGCTCGGCCGCATCGACAAGGATCAGGTGGCCGACTACGCGGTCCGCAAGGGCATGTCGGTGGCCGACGTCGAGCGCTGGCTCGGACAGAACCTCGATTACACGCCGTCGACACCGGCCTGACGTTCCATGGAGACGGTCGACCCGACGCGGTGTCCGCTGTGCGGTGAGGCCAACGACTGCGGCGCCGAACGCGGCGCCGCCAGTTGCTGGTGCGCCGACGTCACCTTCTCGCAAGAGATTCTGGACCGCGTTCCCACCGACCTGCGTGATACGGCCTGCATCTGCCAACGCTGCGCCATTCGACTCTCTCATGACGAAGCCTCTCAGGGGATCTCGTGAGGCCGAGCCTGCGAGCAACGTACCTCGTTGGCCGTCACGCTGAACGGGAAGTACTTGCCCAACCCCGTTGTCTTGACCTCGATCAGTCGCTCCGTCCCATCGTCGTTGACGGAACGTACGTCATAGCCTGCGCCATCGCCTCTGACCCGCGACGTCCACTCGATCCGTCGGACCAGGTCGCGGCGACCACCGTCATGCAACCGCTTGCGCTCGAGCTCGAGAACGAACTCTTCGCCACGCTGTCCAAGGTCACGATTCGCGGCGTCTCTGGCCACGAAGTCAAACCGCCTGAACCTCGCGTCAGGAGACCACGCCGTTTGTGGCACCCTCACGGCGTCTGGCGGCGACACGATCGTGTCTGCCACGTCGAACGCATCCGGGTTCGGTGAGGTAGTCGGGCTGAGTACCGGCCCGTGCACCAGCGGCTCGAAGAAGTCTCGATGGACGTCGAGGTACTCGATCACGACCTGCCTGGTCCACATCGCCGCGCCGTTGTCGTTCGTCGTCAGCGCCAGTGCCAGGCTCGACGCAGTCCTGTTGCGCCCTCCCTGGAGGGCCAGCCTATAGAGGCGCGGCCTCACCAACGGTCGAACGGGCGGTTTCGCCGGGGAACATCGCAGGCTGGCCGAAGAAAAGGCGCGCCTCATATGCGTTGTGCGCGCGGCAGCGCAGGGCGATGTTCTCCGCGGTCGCCGCCCCGCCCACGGCATACGGTTCGAGGTGGTGGAACTCCAGGCGCGCCGTCTCTGTGCACCGACCGTGACGTCCCTGGAACGCGCATCGCCCCTCGTCTCGCGCCCACACCGTCCGGCGTACCTTCGCAGGAATGTGACGGGATCGTGGGTCCGTCGGCGTACCCTCGCGCGGCCGCATCGTCTCTGCGAAGCGACGACGCTCGAGGTCCTGTACGAGCAACACGAGTGCACGACCGAGGATCTCACCCACGTCGCCCGTCGGCAGGGCGTGCCGCAACAAGGCCTGTGCTCGACGAAGTATGTCGTGCGTCTCGCGCGACACCGTGCACTGAATCCGATACTGCTGCGGCGCAAGCGGCTCGACGCGTGCCGGAGGCGCGGCGAACTCGATACGGGGCACGGGCGGGTCTGGTGTCACCGGCGGTCGTCGCGCACTCGATGCGCCGTCTGGCGCGGGTGCCAGCGATGCCGCGATGACGCGACGCTCCGGCACCCGGCGAATGACAGTGGGTGCGGCGGGCTTCGGGTGCAACGCCACGATCATCGTCTCGACTTCCCGCTTCGACTTGTGCCGCGCCCCTGCCAACACGCGCGCATGGTTCTCAGGCGTCAGATGCGGCGCCAGCAGGCGTGCTGTCGTCAGTGTGAGCGCCGACTGTTCGACCAGATCCAGGATGATCGGGTACGTGCGCGCCGCACGGGCGACCTCGATGCGGTTGTACGCGCCGCCCTCGGACAGATGCAGGACGTGCGTACACCACACGAACAGTGACGCACAGCCCTCACCGAGATAGAGACACCGCGCGTCGACCTCCACGAGTACGCGCAACAGCGTCGCGGTTGCCCGCCGCTCGTCGATCGCTAGCTGTTTCGCGACGTCGATCAGCGTGCGGTCATCGAGTTCCGAGAACAGACATGTCGTCGTCATGTTCCCTTGTATCACGGTGCTTTTCGGTCTCATGGAAGGCGCCGCGCGAGGCGATCGCGAGTGCTCGAGACATCGCCGCCAACAGCCGCACCGTTCGTACCACCAGCGCGTTCGCGGCCTGCGAGAGACGCCGTGCAGTGTGCGTGCGACCTCGCGCGCCGGCCACCCTTCAATACGCTGTCAAGCACAATCGTTCGGCTCGTGACGAGTCGTCACTGTAAGGTGCATGGCTTGTCATGGGAGACATCGAAGGACGAACTCGTTCCGGAACGAGTTGACGCGGCGTCCCGACCCGCGCGAACTGCCGCGCCTGCTACTCGGCCCTCAGGAGTTCAACGGGCTGGGACCTCAGCATTCGCAACGACCGTACGCTCACGGCCGGCACAGACGTGACGGCACAGAGACCATGCCCAGCCAGGAACGAGAGCGCCCGCGAGTTGCGGCGCACAATCGCGATGACGTCGTGTACCACCCGTCTCGAACGGGCTGAAGCCCGTTCGCTCCATCATGTTGACTGCTTGATCTCATCTGATGAGCCATCGCTTCAGTGCCGCGGCGCGATCTGCCACGGAGTCAGGACGGCGGCGACGCTGTCGCCGGCGCCGACCCAGAATCCCCTGACGTGCGGCATCGGCTCGCGGCGTACGTACATCCAGACGGACGTGACTTCGGGAGGGCTTACGGGTTCCGTGCCGGTGCACTCGTAGTCGACGCCGTCCAGCGTGAAGCGGATGACGTTGCCATCGACTGTCGCGACGCCGTCTGGCGGCACATCCGTTGGTGCTTCCGCGCTGAACGCGACGGTTCCCGTCTCGTCGCCCAGCCCTGCCGCGACGACAGGCCCCGTGGCAAGCGATCCGTACTTCGCCACGTTGAGCACCGTCCCGCCGCGGCGAATGGTCAGGCCCGCAAGCGTCAATTCCCGCCTGACGTCGGCCCGCTGACGGCGGCTGGTTTCCAGCGCGGCGACGCCCTGCGGCGACAGGGAGATGACACGTAGCCTGTCGCCTACCTGTTGTCCCGTCTGCCTGTTGTCGAACAGGTCCAGCGACACCTCGTCTCCGCTGCCCAGGCGGCCCGACGCCTGCACGGCGTCAAGCGTTGCCAGTGTCCTGTCGAGACGGAACGGCAGGACGAACGTGCGCTGTCCTGACGCGAACGCGCGCGCGGCTTCATGCAGGCGCACGGGCCGCAGCACGACATCGACACCTCCGTCGAGAGGATCGAGGCGAATCGCGTACGCGAACCGCGCGTATCCGCTCGTGTCGACGATGATCCGATAGACTTCGCCGTCCTTGACGGCGATGCGCGAGTCCATGGCCTGGCTGCCGTGCGGGAGCACGCCTGTCATCGACAGGCCGAGCACGATGCCATCGGCAACCGTGATGCGGGCTTCGGCGCTGTCATCAGCGACAGCTGACGTGGGCCATGCGCACACGACGAGAAACAGACCGAGCGCGTGAACGATCGGGCGAATCATGGTGTCCTCCTGGTGACGCGAATTCTCGGATCGGCCACGACCTCGAAACCATCGAGGTCCACGGCGCTGACCGTGGCCGCAACAGCTCCGGACCTGGCACCGGAGACGTGTACGGGTGTCTGGCTTTCGACGACAACGTGGCTGACCAGTGCGGGCGATGCGGGCGCTCGCCCGACGACGAAGGCCGCGAGCAGCAGCGCCACCACGGCGGCGTGGAGCCAGAACGACGCCTGCGCGAACGTCCGTCGAGGCGGCGCCACCAGCGGGACAGCGTCGCCATCGAACAGCCGATCGATGGCCGCGTGACGCGCGTCAGACAGGCGTGGGGCCTTCCACGCGTCGAGGGCCGACTGAAGGGGATCGATCATGAGCGGACTCCGAGTCGGGGTGCATCCTCCAGGCGATCTCGCCCGTACAGAAGCAGATCTCTCAACCGCGCACGTGCGCGGTGCAGACGCACGCGCACGACGACGCTGGTGCTGCCGAGCGCACGTGCAATCTCCTGTGGCTGATAGCCGTGATACACCGACAGGATGATGATGGCCCTGTCCGTTTCAGACAGGGCGGAGAGCGCGGTCCTGACGGCGATGACATGGTCAGGCTGTCCCGTGACGACCGCCTCGTCGGTCAGCGGCGCCTGACCTTCTCGCGCCGCGCGGCGGTGGTACTCCCGCGCCACGTTGCGCACCACGCCAAAGAGCAGGAGCGCGAGGTCGCCGCGGCGCACGTCGAGCCGACAGCGCCCGTCGAGCACGCGCACCACGCTCTCGTGCACGATGTCTTCGGCGCTGCGCTCGGATCCCGTGAGGCGATAAGCGAATGCGAACAGGTCGTGCCGTCTGTCGCGATAGACCGCCTGCAGATCCACCCGAAGGGCTGACGAGCGCGATGGGGCGGACGGTGGCTTCACATGACGACTTGTCGCGAGACGCGGCGATCGTTACATCGCGCGCCGAACGCCGGGACCCGCCTCGGTACACGTAGGGGGGGCTACATCCGTGGGCGTGCGCGAGTGGCCGTCCACGGTTGTCCGGTGCCCGCTGCCCGGCGTCCGGTGCCCGGCCTACATCACTTCGCGTCGAGGCCGTTCAGGCCTCTTGCGTAGTTGGGGTCGATCGCGTTGAGGTCGGTGCGGTAGCTGACGGTGCGGTCGGTCGGGAACGCCGTGGGCACGGGCAGCGTGACGGCGCCCGTGGCGACCCATTCGGTGCCGCGCTGCAGGGTGGTCACGAAGCCGACGCAGCTCATCGCGACGATGTCGTGGCCCATCACGGTGTGGAAGACGCGGCCCTTGCCGAACGTGCTGGCCATCAGCACGGGCTCGTCCCTGCCGGTGCCGCTGTTGACCGGATCGGCGAACGCCGTGGCGAGGATGGTCATGTTGGTGCCCGGTCCGCGCAGGTGGGCGTACAGCTCATCGCCCTGGTGCATCCACGCCGTGGGAAGGCCGCGCATGATGGGATGGTCGGCGGCGCGCGTGCGCACGAGATACGGCGTGCGCCTCCCGTGCGACGCACCGGGACCGTCCGACGGATCCCGCACAGGTTTGTCGTCCTTGTAGTACCAGTACGGCCCCGACGCGACGGTCCTGCCCCGCCACCCGCCGACGCCGATCATGTCGTTGAAGGCCTTCCATCCGGAGAAGGCGTTGTCTGCCGCGTGCACGATGACGACGCCACCCCCGCCGTCCACGTAGCGCTCGAACGCCGCCTTGATGGGCGCCGGCCAGCGCTCGTCCGGCGCGTCGTAGTTGAAGACCACGGCCTTGTAGGCCGCGAAGTCCGGCATGAACCCGTCGAGCACGCCGGTGGCCGCGGGCGCAGTCACCACGGTGACGTCGAAACGACCCGTCTCTTCGAGCACCTGCTTGATGAGCGGCGTGCCCAGCTGCCACTTGTGGTACGGTCCGCCGCTCTCGCCATCGAGCAGCATCACCTTCGTGCGGGTCGGACCTTGCGCCACCGTCGTCACGGCGACAGCCACAATGGTCAACAGGCTCAGGAACACGTGTCGCATCAGGGGAATCCTCGCGTCTTGTGGTCCAGTATGGTAGCCCGCCACACTCGTGATAGAGATACCGGCGTCTCCATGCGCCGCCCATTCACCTTCACGCTCGTACTGGTCCTGCTCGCCGCCTGCGGGGTCCTGCTTCGCGGCGCGCAGCCGTGGCTCCCTCCGGCACTCGCCCTCGGCGACACGGCGCGACTCACGCCGGCCGAGGCGGAACGCCTCGCCACCGAGGCACGCGCCAGGCTGAATGTCGAACTGGCCGACGGCGTCGACCTCTCGCTCTGGGCCCCACGCGAGCTGCTCGTGGACCCGGTGGCAATCGACGTCGCCGCCGACGGCACGCTGTACGTCACCAGTTCGATGCGCAACAACATGCCGCTCGACATCCGGCAGCACCCCGACTGGATGACCACCGCACACACGCTGCGGACGCTCGCGGACCTGCGGGCGTTCTATCGCAAGGTGATGGCGCCGGGCAACAGTGCGGTCAACACGTGGATCGACGACCTCAACGGGGACGGCGTGCGCGACATCCGCGACATGGAGCCCTACAAGGAGCGGATCTACAGACTCCGCGACACCGACGGCGACGGCCGCGCCGACGAGTCGCGCGTGGTCTACGAAGGCTTCGACGACGACCCGGCTTTCGACATCCTCGGGGGCGTGCTCGCGCACGAGGGCGACGTGATCGCCGGCGTCCCGCCCGGCGTCTATCGCCTCCACGACAGCGATGGCGACGGCATCTTCGATCGCCGCACCACCATCGCCGAAGGCATGAACATCCATCCGGCGTTCGGTGGACACGGGGTGTCTGGCGTCATCATCGGCCCCGACGGGCGGCTCTACTGGGAGGTCGGCGACATCGGCCTGCACCTGGTCGACGAACACGGCAAGACGTGGGCCATGCACAACCAGGGCGCGGTGATGCGGTCCGAGATCGACGGTTCCAACTTCGAGGTGTTCGCCACGGGCATCCGCAACCTGCAGGAGTTCTCCTTCGACGATCGCGGCAACCTGATCTCGGTGGACAACGACGGCGACCACGCGGGCGAGATGGAGCGGCTCGTGTACCTGCCGTACGGATCGGACAGCGGCTGGCGATCGAACTGGCAGTACGGCAAGTACACCGACCCGAAGAACAACCGCTACAACGTGTGGATGCGCGAGTCGCTGTTCAAGCCGCGCGGCGAGAACACCGCGGCGCACCTGCTCGCGCCGATCGAGAACTGGCACGCCGGCCCGTCCGGCATGGTCTACAACCCGGGTACCGCGCTCTCCGAGGCGTGGAACGGTTACTTCTTCGTCTCGAGCTTCCCCGGCGCCGCGCCCAACGCGCGCGTGTACGGCTTCACGCTCGCGCCCGATGGCGCGGGCTTCCGCAAGGACGTGGAGAAGAGCCTCACCAAGGGCGTGCTCGTCGTCGGCATGAAGTTCGGGCCCGACGGCGCCCTGTATGTCACCGACTGGATCACGGGCTGGGACTCCAAAGACGATGGGCGGCTGTGGAAGCTGGACACGCCGGCGACGGCCGGCAGCGCGATACGTAAGGAAGTGCAGACATTACTCGTCACCGACTTCGCGCAACGTCCGGTGGCATCCATCGCTCCCCTGCTGCGCCACGCCGACATGCGCATCAGACAGAAGGCGCAGTTCGATCTCGTCCGCCGCGGCGACGTGCAGACCCTGCTCGCCGCCGCGCGCGACAGGTCGAGTCTGCACGCCCGGCTGCACGGACTGTGGGGACTCGCGCAGGCCTCACGTCGTCAATCCGCACTCGCCGCCGAACTCGTCCCGTTCCTCACCGACGATGACGTCGAGATTCGCGCGCAGGCCGCGCGCCTCGTGGGCGACGTGAAGTACGCGGCGGCCG
>CAYRAE010000080.1:0-1495 GCA_964422175.1 uncultured Luteitalea sp.
GAGAATCGTCGGCCCGACGACGCCGGCCGCCGCCAGTCCGGCGGACTGCAGGAATACTCTGCGCTGCATGGTGCGCAGGGTACTACAAGGCACCGGCAGGACAGGCTCGCAACGCCTCGGCCTTCGGCGTTCGGCCGTCGGCCATCGATGGACGGGGCCTTCCCCCTATTTCGCTGTCCTTATCCTTTACCCATTTTCCTTTTCACTTTTCCGCAGGCTTCCACCCCTGTTCGTACTCCCGTCCCCACAGCTGCATCGCGGCATCGTCATTCGCGATGCGGCCGGTGGCGGGATCGCAGGTGAGGGTGCGGCCGGTCTTCCAGGCGATGTTGCCGAGGTGCGCCATCATCGTGCTCACGTGTCCGCCGTCGATGGGCGTGGCGAGCGTGGCGGTGCCGCGGATGCCGTCGCAGAAGTTCGCGGTGTGCAGCGCGTCGAGGCGCACGGCGGGGCCGACGGTGCTCGTCACGGCACCGGGATCGGTCTTCACTTCCTCGACCTGCGCGCCCTGGATGTCGTAGACCGTGTAGCCGTCGCCGTCGATGAGCAGCGAACCGGTCTCGCCGTGGAACGTGACGCCCACTGCGCGACCCTGCGGCTTCCACGCGTTGGCGCTCATCGATTCCCACGTGATCATCCGGCGCTCGGGATACTCGAGCGTGATCATCTGCGTATCGGGGAACTCCCAGTCATCGGCGTAGCGGTAGCGTCCGCCGGCCGACGTCACGCGCGTCGGGTGTTCGAGCTGCAGCCCCCAGCGTGCGAGGTCGAACATGTGCGTGCCGTTGTTGGCCGATTCGCCCGTGCCCCAGTGCCAGCGCCAGTGCCATTCGTAGTGCACGACGTTGTCGAGATACGGCCGGCGCGGCGCGGGGCCCTGCCAGAGGTCGTAGTCCAGCCACTCGGGGACCGGGCCGGGCTTGCCCGTGCCGATCGACGGGCGATTGGCGGAGTACCACGTGCGTGCGGTGTACACGCGGCCGATGCGTCCGCCGTGGACCAGTTCGATCGCGCGCTTGACGTTCGGCCACGAGCGGCGCTGGTTGCCCATCTGGACCACCTTGCCCGTGCGCTTCTGCGCGGCGACGAGCCATTCGCCTTCGAGCGGGTTGTGGCTACACGGCTTCTCGACGTACACGTGCTTGCCCGCGTTCAGCGCCATGATCGCCGCGGGCGCGTGCCAGTGATCCGGCGCGGCGACGACGAGCGCGTCGACGTCGGGCATGTCGAGTACCTTCCGCACGTCCGTGCTCGTCTTCGGCGTGCCGCCGCCCGCCTCGGCAATCATCGCCGCCACGCGCGCCGACGCGCGCGAGTCCACGTCGCAGATCGCGGTGATGGCGGTGCCCGGCGTGTTGAGGAACGCGCGCGCGAGCTGGCCGCCGCGGCTGTTGACGCCCATGATGGCCACGCGGACGCGGTCCGACGGTGCCCCACCCTGCACGCGAATCGCTGGCGCGGCGGAGACGACGGCTGGAGCGGCGAGCCCCGCACC
>CAYRAE010000080.1:1595-7308 GCA_964422175.1 uncultured Luteitalea sp.
CATCCTGTGCGCACCGCATGACGACAGCCGCCACCGCGCTCTCGCGGTTCATCACCTTCGACCGCGCGGCGTGGGCGCATTTACGCGACAGCACGCCACTCACGCTCTCCGAGGCGGATCTGAGTGCGCTGCGCGGCGTCAACGACGCGCTCTCGCTCGACGAGGTCGTGCAGATCTACCTGCCGCTCTCGCGACTGCTGAACCTGTACGTGCACGCCTCGCAGGGGCTCTACCGCACCACGCAGACCTTCCTCGGCAACAACGGCCACCAGGTGCCGTTCATCATCGGCCTGGCCGGGAGCGTAGCCGTCGGCAAGAGCACTACCGCGCGTATCCTCCAGGCGCTGCTCTCGCGCTGGCCGAACCACCCATCGGTGGATCTCGTGACGACGGACGGGTTCCTCTTCCCGAATGCGGTGCTCGAGAGCCGTGGCCTGATGAAACGCAAGGGCTTCCCGGAGAGCTACGACAGGGCGCGCCTCGTGCGCTTCCTCGCAGACGTCAAGGGCGGTGTCACGGAGGTCCACGCGCCCGTCTACTCACACCAGCGCTACGACATCGTGCCCGGCGCGGTGCAGACGGTGCGCCAGCCGGACGTGGTCATCGTCGAAGGGTTGAACGTGCTGCAGGCGCCGCCGCATCAGCGCGACACGGACCACCTGTTCGCGTCGGACTTCTTCGACTTCTCGATCTACGTCGACGCACAGGAGCGCGACATCGAGCAGTGGTACGTCGCGCGCTTCCTGCGCCTCGTGGAGACGGTGTTCCAGGATCCCGATTCGTACTTCCACAGGTACGCGTCGCTCGACGAGCGCGAGGCACGCGAAACGGCCGCGCGCATCTGGGCCGAGATCAACGCCCCCAACCTGCGCGAGAACATCCAGCCCACCCGCATGCGCGCCCATCTCATCCTGACGAAGGGCCCGCACCACACCGTCGAGCGCGTCCAGCTCCGGCGCGTCTGAGCGCGAGCGCTGACGAACGGGTTTCCGCCGTCGCGCGACGCGCCATGGCGGACGTTCGCTCCATCAACGGTGCCGGGGGCCGGGCTCGGAGAGCCGGCCCTACCTCTCACCGTTGCTTGCGCGGGTCGTCGGCTGGTGGGGGCGTACGGAGGGCGAACACGATCGCGATGACGGCGATCGCGATGAGTGGGTACTGGAGGATCGTGGCGCCGAACAGGCCGGCGTAGATCGAGCCGAAGGCCGTGACGAGCGCGAGACCGAACCAGAGTGGGCGGGCCATAGCTATGCGTCGGTCGGGCCCGGAGGGCCGCCTTTGCCTGCGGTCGGGCCCGGAGGGCCGACCCTACCTGCGTTGTCGCGGATCCAGTCGTGCATCAGGCGTGCGGCGCGGCCGCGATGGCTGACCGACGACTTCTCGTCCTGCGTCATCTCCGCGAACGTGCGGCCGAGCGGCGGATAGTACAGCACCGGGTCGTAGCCGAAACCGTTGGTGCCGCGTGGCTCGGGCGCGACTTCGCCAGACACCTCGCCCTCCGACACATGGAGGATCGTGCCATCGGCCCGCGCGAGCGCCATCACCGACACGAATCGCGCCGACGACACGCGACTCCCCAGCGCGTCGAGTTGCGCGTACACCCACGCATTGCGCTCCGCATCGTCACGTCCCGGCACCCGGGCGGATCGTACGCCAGGCTCGCCCTCGAGCGCGGCCACCTCGAAGCCCGAATCCTCGGCCAGGCATGGCAGGCCCGATTCAGTGGCGTAAGCCGACGCTTTCAACATCGCGTTGTCGCGGCAGGTGTCGCCCGTCTCCTCCGGCGGTGCGATGGGCGTGTCCAGATCCGCGAGTGACACCAGCGTGAACGGCAGGTCCGCGCACAGGGCCACGAGTTCGCGCATCTTGCCCGGGTTGCTCGTCGCAACGAGCAGGCGAGCCGCGCTCATGCGCGGCCGGGGACGGCGACGCCGAGCAGCTCGCCGACGATCGCGGCCTGCTTCACGATCAGTTCATCGATCCCCTTGCTGCCGAGATCGAGCAGCTGGTCCAGCACCGCGCGCGGGAACGGCTCACGCTCGGCGGTGCCCTGCACTTCGATGAACCGCCCGTCGCCGGTGCGGATCACGTTCATGTCGACGTCGGCGTTCGAGTCCTCGTCGTACGCGAGGTCGAGCATCGGCACGCCGCCGACCACGCCGACGCTCGTCGCGGCGAGGTAGTCCTTCACCGGGATCGCCTTGATCTGCTTGGCCTCGAGCATGTGGTGCATCGCGAGCACCATCGCCACGAAGCCGCCCGTGATGGCGGCCGTGCGCGTGCCGCCATCGGCCTGGATCACGTCGCAGTCGATCCAGATCGTGCGTTCACCGAGGCGCGTCATGTCGACGACGGACCGCAGTGACCGCCCGATCAGGCGCTGGATCTCCTGCGTGCGTCCGCCGACCTTGCCGGCCGTCGACTCGCGTTGCACGCGCGTGGTGGTGGCGCGGGGCAGCATGCCGTATTCGGCGGTGACCCAGCCCTTGCCGCTGTTGCGCATGAACGGCGGCACGCGATCCTCGACGCTCGCCGTGCAGATGACGCGCGTCCGTCCTGTCTCGACCAGGCACGACCCTTCGGCGTGCAGCGAGATGTGCGGGGTGATGGTGCAGGGGCGAGGGGCGTCGTTGGCGCGGCCGTCGGAACGTGGCATATCCGACACAGTCTACAGTGCCGTCATGTCGCGCGCCCGCCCTGCGCTCACGGCTGTGGCGGCGGGGCCGGTGGTGTCGCCGTGTCGGGCGCGTCCGGCGCCGTCACCCAGCGGAGGTTCTTCGTGAGCGGATGCCGCAGGTCGACGTGGCCGGCGAGCGTGTCCATCTCCTGGCCGTCGACGAGGATCTGCACGCCCTTGATGGCAGGCAGATTGACGGTGATGGCATCGACGATCGCGTACACGGCGAAGAGCTCGTCGAGGCTGCCGCCGCGGTGGTTGGCGACGGCTTCCTTCGACAGGTCGACGAACGCGGTGCCGTCTTCCGATACGAAGACCTGGCGCACGCTGGTGCCTTCGGCAATCGCCTGCGCGAGCGGCTCCGGCGCGGGCTGGAGCTGCGCTTCGACGAGCGCGCGCGCCTGGTCGGCAGGCGTGGCGCCATACGGGACGTCGGCATCGACGGCCGTCAGACGCAGGCCATCCTCAGCCACGTAGAACAGGCTCGCGCGAATGCGGCCGGCGGCCTCCGCGCCCTCGTCGGCATCGCCCAGCGGAACGTCGACGGTGGCCGGCTCGAACCAGCGCGGCACCACGACGTACGCCGCGACTCCGATGACCAGCGCGGTCAGGACGCCGAGGAGCGCGACGATGACGGGACGACGCATGTCAGCGTGGATCCTGCTGCTGCGTGGCGGGAGCCGTGGATCCGCTGACGCGATCGCTGCCCGCCTTGAAGCGCACCACCGCCGCGAGGAGCGCTTCGACGATCTGCGACTGATGGTCCGGCGCGTTGAGGCGCTTCTCTTCGGTGGGATTGGTGATGAAGCCCGTTTCGACGAGCACGGCCGGCATGTTCGCCCCCACGAGCACGCGGAACGGCGCCTGCTGAATCGCGCGCGGCGACATCGGCAGCCGCTGGCGCATCTCCGCTTCCATCAGTCGTGCGAGGCGCGCCGATTCGTTCAGATGCTGCGCTTGCGCCATCTCCCACAGAATCAGATCGACGCTCCGTTGTCCGCCGCCGAGCGTCGGCAGCAGCGCGCCCGGTTCAGCCGCGTTCGCGCGAGCCGCGTTGCCATACTCGCCGAGCGTCACGTAGAACACCTCGGCGCCCGACACCGACGATCGCACCGACGCGTTCGCGTGGATGCTGATGAACAGGTCGGCCTTGTTGTTGTTGGCGAACGCCGCGCGCGTGTCGAGCGCCACCGTCTCGTCGGCGCTGCGCGTCAGGAGGACGCGGACGCCGAGCCTGGCTTCGATGGCAGCCTTGAGCTGTCGCGCGATCGAGAGCGCGACGTTCTTCTCGAGCGTGCCTGACGGTCCGCGCGCACCCTGTTCCGTGCCGCCGTGCCCCGGATCGATCACGACGGTGCGCACGCCGCCGACGTCGATCGTCGGCGTGATGACGTCTACGGGCGCCGACGGCTGTCCCTCGCCGCCTGCCGTGGCTGTCGGATCCGGCACGGCAGGTGTGGGCAGGGCCGTCAGCAGATCCAGCGTCACACGAAGCTGCTCGCCATCGCGCTGTTCGCTCGCGCGATAGCTCGCAAACGCGGCGCCGAGCGTGATCTCCACTGACGAGGGTGGCACCACGCGTACGGCGGTGAGCACCTGGGAAGGCGCAACGGCAGACACGTCGGCGTCGAGGGCGTCTGCCGCGAATCGCACGAGGAGCCGGCCGCTCTCGCTGACCACCGTCTGCTGCACGCCTGGCGAGACGGTGAGCGTGAGACGGGTGCCATTGCCGAGTGGTTCGCTCGTCGCGGTGACGGCTGGCACGCTGGGCGAGCCGACGACGATGAGCGAGGAGCGGCGACGGACGTCGATGCGTGGTGACGCGCCCGGGGCCAGCGCGCGCTCGATCACCTCGACGGGCAACAGCCACGTCGCGCCCTGTCTGGACGGTGGTCCCGGCAGGCTCACTACGCGACCGTCGACGGAGGCCAGGCCCTGCGTGAGCGACACCACGATGGACTTGTCGCCCATCGTGATGACGAGACCGCCGGCGCGGTCCTCGCGCAGCACGAGGCCGAACAGGCCGCTGAGGTCGGAACCGCTGACGTATTCGCGTCCGTTCACGAGCCAGACGGGCAACGGCTGCGTGCCGCCGGTCGTGATGACGTTCCAGACGCGCCGTGCCGCGGTGGGCTGTGAAGCGGGCGTCTGTGCGCCGGCCCCCGTCACGAGGACTGTCGCGGCCCCGACGAGCAGCACGGGCAGCCAGTGGCGGAGGCGAATCACGGCCTCAATCATAAAGGGGATATCGGCAGGCTACCCCATCGGTTCCAGCACGACAGGGTTGGTCAGCGCGCCGATCCCCTCGATTTCGACGGTGACTTCGTCGCCGGGCACGAGCCAGCGCGGCGGCGTGCGGGCCATGCCGACGCCCTCGGGCGTGCCCGTGAGAATCACGGTCCCGGGCAGAAGGGTGGTGCTGCCGCTCAGGAACGCGATGATCTCCGGGACGCTGAAGATCATGTCGGCCGTGTTGGAGTCCTGCACCAGCTCGCCGTTGAGACGCGTGGAGATGCGGAGGGCGTTGGGATCGGGGATCTCGTCAGGCGTGACCAGCGCTGGACCGAGCGGTGCGAACGTGTCGAACGTCTTGCCCCGGCTCCATTGGCTGCCGCCGCGCTTGATCTGCCAGTCGCGCGCGCTCACGTCGTTGGCGCACGTGTAGCCGAGCACGTAGTCGAGCGCGTGCTCCGGCTTGACGTTCTTGCAGGCCCGTCCGATGACGACGGCGAGCTCGCACTCGTAGTCGACCTGCTCGCTCGCGAGATGGCGGGGGAGCTCGATCGGGCCGCCGGGGTACTGCACGGTGTTCGGACCCTTGGCGAAGACGACGGGCTGCTCGGGAATCTTCGCACCCGTCTCTTCCGCGTGGCGACGGTAGTTCAATCCGATACACCAGATCATCGTCGGAGTGACGGGGGCGAGCAGCTGTTTGACGGGTACGTGTGATTGCGTCGCCTTGAAGCCGTCGGAAGGATTGCCGGTGAGCACGTGGTAGCTGCCCATCTCGCCTTCGGTCACGTAGACCGTCAGGCC
>CAYRAE010000080.1:7408-11274 GCA_964422175.1 uncultured Luteitalea sp.
CGTTCGGCAGCCGTGTCCCAGGGCTGGCGGCTGCGGGGGGCGAACACTTCGGGCGGGTATGCCGTGGCGATGAGCGCGCGTCCCTCGGCCAGCGAGCGCACGGCACCGAGCGCCACGAGTTGCACCACCACGTTGCCGAGCGCCGTGGCTTCCACGGGACCGGCGAGCACGCGGCAGCCCGTGGCGTCGGCCGTGGCCTGATTGAGCAGGCGGTTGCGGGCACCGCCGCCAATCACGCGGATCGTATGGACGTGTGTGCCGGTGACCGCTTCGAGTGCCTCCAGCCCGCGTCGATACGCGAGCGCGAGGCTGTCGATGACGACTCTGACGATGTCCGAGGCCGACGCGGGGACGGCCTGCCCGGTCCTCGTACACCAGGCCTGGACGGCGGCGGCGTCCGGCGTTCGATGGAACAAGGCATCGTCGGGATCGATGACGCCCTGGCACAGTGGACGTGAGGCCGCGGCGGTGAGCAGGTCCTCCATCGCGAACGTCTGCCCGTCGGCGCGCCATCCGCGCAGGCAGCCTTCGAGCACCCAGAGCCCCGTGATGTTGCGCAGCAGGCGCGTGGTGCCATCGACGCCGCCTTCGTTCGTGAAGTTGTGTGCGCGGGCCGCGTCGGAGACGACAGGCGACGACATCTCCGTGCCGAGCAGCGACCATGTGCCCGAGCTGATGAACGCCACGCCGGGTCCAGACGGTATCGAGGCCACCGCCGACCCCGTGTCGTGACACGCGGGCGCAATCACTGGTACGCCAGTCAGGATGGGCGCGCGCGCCGTACACGTGGCCAGCGGCGTACCGAGCCGCGTGCCGGGACGCACGATGGATGGGAGCATGTGCGTCGGGAGGTCGAGCTCGCGCAACAGCTCGATCGCCCACGTCCCGGTTCTCCAATCCACCATCTGCGTCGTCGAGGCGTTGGTGGATTCCACGGCGCGCGATCCGCACAGCCAGTGGTGCAGCAGGTCTGGCATCGTCAGCATCGCCGCCGCGCGATCGAGCCGAACCGGCGCGTCGCGTCGTTCGGCGACGAGTTGATACAGCGTGTTGAACGGCAGGAACTGGATGCCGGTGCGGTCGTAGAGCGCGCCGCGTCCGATGCGTGCGATGACTGCGTCCATCACGCCGTCGGTTCGCGTGTCCCTGTAGTGCCAGGGCAGTCCGAGCAGTCTGTCGTCGGCGTCGAGGAGCGCGTAGTCCACGCCCCATGTGTCGATGCCCAGGCTGTCGAGCGGCTGGCCGGCCGAGGCGCGTTCGAAGCCGGTCAGGACCTCGTCGAACAGGCGCGGCGCGTCCCAGTGCAGGCCGCCGCGTGCGTCGCGTGCCGTGGGAGTGGGGAAGCGGTGCGCTTCGGCGAGCGTCAGCGTGCCTTCACCGGCATCCACGTCGGCGCGCATCACGCGTCCGCTCGTGGCTCCGAGATCGCACGCCGCGATGCGCCACCGCGCTCCCGTCATGCGTAGGCACTTCCTGACGCGAGATTGCGCGCCCCGCGTTCCTTCGCCATCGCCTCGACGTAGCCGCTCTCGCGCAACGCCGCGAATGGGTCGACGGGCAGCCCGCGCGCGGTGGCCCACGCCGTGACGAATGGCCGCGTGTCTGTGGCGAACGCGTCGGTGAGGCAGCGCTCCGCGTCCACGAGCCGGCAGGCTTGCTGGTGCGCGGCGAGCGCGTCACGGTCCACGAGCGCGGCTTTCACCCAGAGTTCCTGAGCGGTGCGCACCGTCTGGACCATCGCCTCGATCTTGCCCTTGAGGTTGTGGCTCTGGTCGACCATGTATGCGAGATCGGGCTCGCGGTCGTGCTCCCAGGCGAACTGCTGGATCTCGTTGAAGATGCGGAACACCTGGTACGGATCGATCGATCCCAGCGTCAGGTCATCGTCCGCGTAGCGGCGATCGTTGAAGTGGAAGCCGCCGAGGCGATGCTCGTCGAGCAGCCACGCGACGATCTGTTCGATGTTCTGGCCCTGATAGTGGTGACCCGTGTCCACGAGCACGGAGGCCTGCGGACCTGCCTCACGCGCGAGCACCAGCGCCATGCCCCAGTCGGCGATGTCGGTGTGGTAGAACGCCGGCTCGAACGGCTTGTATTCCACGAGCATGCGCTGGTCGGGCGCGAGCCGCTCGTGGACCATGCCGAGCGCTTCGGTGAACCAGTGCTTGCGGTGGCGGATGTGCTGCGTACCGGGGTAATTGGAGCCGTCGGCGAACCAGAGCGACAGGTCGCGCGATCCGAGCTGCCGCGCGATGTCCACGCTCTCGCGCAGGTGCGCCAGCGCCTCGGCCCTGACGGCGGGATCGGGATTGCCGATCGACCCGTGCTTGTAGCGCTGGTCCTGAAACAGGTTCGGATTGATCGCGCCCGCGCGGATGCCGTAACGCTCTGCGAGCGCCTGCACCTGCGAGACGTCGGCGATGCCGCCGGGGAGGTCCCACAGCACGTGCAGCGCGAGCGTCGGACAGGCGCCCGTGAGTCGATGCACCTGCGCGGCGTCGGCGAACTTCTCCTCGATCGTCGTCGCCGCAGCCGCCTGCAGGAATTTCCCGAACCGCGTCCCGGTGTTGGCAAAGCCCCACGACGGCAGCTCGATGACGAGCCGATCCAGCGCGCGCCCCGCAATCTCCGCGTGCGTCAGTGTGCCCATGGCAGGTGGGAGCAACTGTAGCGTGAAATGGGCGGCTTACGGCGCAGGGCTCACGGCTTATGGGACGAAGGACGGAACTCGCGCGGGCCGGGCTCGGAGAGCCGGCCCTACCATCCGAGCCGACCCTTCCCATCGCCGCAGTGGGTAGGGCCGGCTCTCCGAGCCCGGCTCCGGCGTTCGTCATTCGTCATTCGGCTACACTCCCGCGCATGCCCACACCCTCTGCGGCGGCGCATCTCGATGCGCTCTATGAGTTCGATCGCGAACCGGTGACCGACGATCGACTGGTCGGGCCCGGGTATTTCGCGGGCTCGCTGGCGGGCGAGCACGTGGCGGCGACCGAGTTCGTCATCGGCGTGATGTTCGTCAACTGGGGCGCGAGCGTGCGCGACATGTTCCTCGGGCTGGCGATCGGCAACGCGCTGGCCGTGCTCACGTGGACGCTGCTGTGCGCACCCGTGGCGGTGCAGACGCGGCTGACGCTGTACTGGTATCTCCGCAGCATCGGCGGACCCTGGCTCACCGTCATCTACAACCTGTTGAACGCGGTGCTCTTCTGCATCCTCGCCGGCTGCATGATCACGGTCTCGGCGTCGGCCGTGCGCATCCCGTTCGGCGTTGCGCCGCAGGTGCACTGGTATCCCACCGACGTGCGCTTCGTGCTCGTCGTGTGTCTCGTCGGCACCGTGGTGGTCGGGCTCGCGATGGCCGGTTTCAAGAAGCTCGCAGCGTTCTCCAGCGTGCTGTCGCCGTGGATGTTCCTGATGTTCATCGCCGGCGCCCTCGTCGGCCTGCCGGCACTCGCGCAGCAGGCTGGGCTGCCGGGCATTTCCAGCGTCGCCGATTTCTTCACGCTCGCCGACCGGGTGGTCTGGACCGGACGTACGCCCGACGGCAGCGCGCCCATGGGTTTCTGGAAGATCGCGGCGTTCGCGTGGATCTGCAATCTCGCGATGCACGGCGGCCTCTCGGACATGGCGTTGTTCCGATACGCGCGACGCAGTTCCTACGGTCTCCTGACGGCGGTGGGCATGTTCCTCGGCCACTACCTCGCGTGGATTTGCGCGGGCCTGATGGGCGCCGGCGCGGCGCTGCTGTTGCGCGCGCCGCTCACGGGACTCGACTCGGGCGCCGTGGCCTACACGACGATCGGCTGGGCGGGCATCCTCGCCGTGATCGCCGCCGGCTGGACGACGGCGAACCCGACGCTGTATCG
>CAYRAE010000081.1:0-11154 GCA_964422175.1 uncultured Luteitalea sp.
CTCGTGCCGAAGTTCGGTCGCGAGGAGGAGCAGTACCGGTCGCCGCGGCGTGCCGCGGGTGGTCGGGGATAGGAACGATTCGTCATGTTGATGCCGAAGAAGGTCAAGTTCCGCAAGCAGCAGCGCGGACGCATGACAGGCAAGGCCTGGCGCGGGTCCGACGTCTCTTTCGGGGACTACGGGCTGAAGGCGCTGGAGCCGTGCTGGCTGACGGCGCGCCAGATCGAGGCGGCGCGTATCGCGATGACCCGCTTCATCAAGCGCGGCGGCAAGATCTGGATCCGGGTGTTCCCGGACAAGCCGATCACGAAGAAGCCGCAGGAAACCCGTATGGGTAAGGGCAAGGGCGCGCCCGAAGCCTGGGTGTGCGTGGTCAAGCCGGGTCGCATCCTCTTCGAGATGGAAGGGGTGGACGAGGCGACGGCCAAGCGCGCGATGGAACTGGCGGCAGCCAAGCTGCCCATTCACACGAAGTTCGCGACGCGGTTCGCGCAGGGGCAGGCGTGATGGCCAAGGTGACGGAGTTCAGGGACCTCGGCGTGGAGCAGCTCCAGCAGCGGGCGGCGGAGATCGACAACGAGCTGTTCACGCTGCGGATCCGCAAGGCGATGGGACAGCTGGACAGGCCCCTGCAGATCCGGGAGCTGCGCCGGGATCTGGCGCGGGTCAAGACGGTGCTGCGGCAGAAGGCCGACGCCCGCTAGGGCGCGCCGCGGAGAGAGCAGGAAGCGAGCTATGGCAGCCAAGGCAGAAATCGTCGGTCGCGTCGTCAGCGACAAGATGGACAAGGGCGTCGTCGTCGCCGTGACGCGGCAGGTGCGTCACGGGGTGTACGGCAAGGGCCAGCGCAAGACGTCGCGGTTCATGGCGCACGACGAGGGCAACACGGCGAAGGTGGGCGACACGGTGGCGATCGTGGAGAGCCGTCCGCTGAGCCGTCGGAAGCGGTTCGTGGTGACGCGCGTCGTCGAGCAGGCGAAGGTCATCTAGGAGAACGCCATGATTCAGATGCGATCGATCCTGGACGTGGCCGACAACTCCGGCGCGCGGAAGATCTCGGTGATCAACCCGATCGGCGGGTCGACGGGACGCTACGCGCGGCTCGGCGACATCGTGACCGCGTCGGTGAAGGAAGCCGCGCCGGACGGCAACGTGAAGAAGGGCCAGGTGGTCAAGGCGGTCATCGTGCGGACGCGCAAGGAACAGCGCCGCAAGGATGGCAGCTACATCCGCTTCGACCGCAACGCCGCGGTGCTGGTCAAGGACGACGGCGAGCCGATCGGGACCCGCGTGTTCGGGCCGGTGGCGCGTGAACTGCGCGAGCGGAAGTTCATGAAGATCATCTCGCTCGCCCCAGAGGTGCTGTAGGCGATGGCTGGTTTGAAGCGGATTCGCAAGAACGACGACGTCATCATCATCGCCGGCCGCGATCGCGGCAAGCGCGGTCGGGTGACGCTGGTGGATGCCGAACGCAACAGGGTGGTGGTCGAGGGCGTGAACCTCGTCAAGCGGCACACCAAGCCGAACCCCCAGAAGCAGGTGCAGGGCGGCATCGTGGAGCGTGAGGCGTCCATCCACGCCTCCAACGTGATGCTCGTGGACCCGGTGTCGGGCAAGGGCACGCGCGTAGGGTTTTCCGTCGACGAGACCGGCCGCAAGGTCCGTGTCAGCCGGCGCAAGGACGGCGGAGTGATCGACAAATGAGCCGGCTGAAGGAACGCTACAGCAGTGAGGTGGTGCCGGCGCTGCAGAAGGAGTTCGGGTACGCCAACGTGATGGCGATCCCGAAGGTCACGAAGGTCGTGATCAATCTCGGACTCGGCGAGGCCACCCAGAACGCCAAGATCGTCGACGTCGCGGCCGACGAGCTCATGCGCATCGCGGGCCAGAAGCCCGTGGTGACGCGAGCCAAGAAGTCGATCGCGCAGTTCCGCGTGCGCCAGGGCATGCCCATCGGCACGATGGTCACCCTGCGTGGTGGGCGGATGTTCGACTTCCTCGATCGCCTCATCTCGATGTCGCTGCCACGCGTACGCGACTTCAGGGGCATCCCCACGAAGGGCTTCGACGGGCGCGGGAACTACACGCTCGGGTTGAAGGACCAGTTGCTCTTCCCGGAGATCGATTACATGCGCGTGGACAAGCCGCGCGGCATGAACATCACCGTGGTCACCACGGCGAAGACCGACGAGGAATCGCGGCGACTGCTGCAGCTCCTCGGATTCCCGTTCAGGCAGAACTGACGATGGCGACAACCGCAAAGATTGCCAAGGAAGACAAGGCGCACAAGTTCCAGGTGCGCGCCCGCAACCGCTGCAAGCGGTGCGGCCGGCCCCGGGCGTACCTCCGCAAGTTCGCCCTGTGCCGTCTCTGTTTCCGCGAGCTCGCCCTTCGTGGCGAGGTCGCGGGTGTGACCAAGAGCAGCTGGTAAGCCACAGCAGGGCCGGGAGCGCAGGCCCGTCGGTCTCGAGACCGCGGGAACCACGCTGCCGTGGAGCGCGCGCCGGAGCCGGAAGGCCAGCGCGGCGCCCGGCCCATGAGGACAAGGTATGACTGACCCGATCGCCGATATGCTCACGCGGATTCGCAATGCCGTCCAGGCGCGCCACACGCGCGTCGACGTGCCCGCGTCGAAGCTGAAGCTCGAAATCGCCCGGATCCTTGAAGCCGAGGGGTACATCGGCGGCTTCAAGCTGATCGACAACCCGACGACGCCGGCGTCGCCGCAGAAAGTGGTGCGGATCGCCCTGAAGTACGGGCCGCGCGGTGAGCGCGTGATCTCGGGGCTCGAGCGCGTGAGCCGTCCGGGACGCCGCGTGTACTTCGGGCGCGAGACGGTGCCCACGGTGCTTGGCGGGCTCGGCACCTCGATCCTGACCACGTCGCGCGGCGTGATGACGGGACGCGAGGCGACCAGGACCGGCGTGGGCGGCGAAGTGCTCTGCAACGTCTGGTGAGGACTGAGGAACATGTCTCGAATTGGCAAGAAGCCGATCCCCGTCCCCAAGGGTGTGCAGGTCACGCTGAAGGACGGCCTGGTCGAGGTCAAGGGCCCCAAGGGGCAGGTGGCGCAGGCGCTGCCGCCGGGCGTCACGGTGGTGCTCGAAGACGGTCAGATCGTCGCGAGCGTCGGTGAAGCGCGCGACCAGCGGAAGTTCCACGGGCTCGGGCGCACGCTGGTGGCCAACGCGGTGCAGGGCGTGTCCGACGGGTTCAAGCGCGAACTCGACATCGTCGGCGTGGGGTATCGCGCCGAGGTGAAGGGACGCGAGGTGCACTTCGCGCTCGGGTACTCGCACCCGGTGGTCTTCCCGCTGCCGCAGGGCATCGACGTGGTCATCGACAAACAGACGCACCTGACCGTGTCGGGCATCGACAAGCAGCTGGTGGGCCAGGTGGCCGCCAACATGCGGTCGCTGCGCAAGCCGGACCCCTACAAGCAGAAGGGCGTCCGGTACACCGGTGAAGTGCTGAAGAAGAAGGCCGGCAAGGCCGGCGCGAAGTAGCGCGCTGAAGCGGAGAAGCTGCCGTGAAGATCGAAACCAAGAAGGACCGTCGCGAGCGCATCCGCCTGCGTCTGCGCAAGAAGCTGGCCGGGGACGCGGCTCGTCCGCGCCTGGCGGTGTTCCGCAGCGTGGCGCACATCTACGTACAGGCCATCGACGATGCCAGCGGGACCACCGTGGCATCGGCGAGCACCACCGAGGCGGCCGTGAAGGGCCGGCTGGCCGATGGTGAGCGTGCCGGTAACGTGAAGGGCGCGGCGGCGGTGGGCCGTGTGCTCGCCGAGCGGCTCAAGGAGAAGGGCATCACGCGCGTCGTGTTCGACCGCGGCGGGTTCTTGTATCACGGGCGCGTGCGCGCCGTCGCCGAAGCCGCGCGCGAAGCCGGCCTCGAGTTCTGAGGACTGACATGTACGAATTCCGTGATCGCATCGACGCGAGCCAGCTCGAGTTGAAGGACACCGTGGTGTCCATCAACCGCGTGACCAAGGTGGTCAAGGGTGGCAAGAACCTGTCCTTCAGCGCCCTGGTCATCGTGGGCGACAGCGCCGGCCACGTGGGCTTCGGCGTGGGGAAGGCCAAGGAAGTGCCGTCGGCCATCAAGAAGGGCATCGAGGCGGCCAAGAAGTCGCTGATCCGCGTGCCGCTCGCCGGGACGTCGGTGCCGCACACGGTGACGGGGCGCTTCGGTGCCGGTCGGGTGCTGCTCAAGCCCGCGCCCGACGGCACGGGCATCATCGCCGGCGGCGCAGTCCGCGCGGTGGTGGAAGCGGCAGGGATCCAGAACGTGCTGACCAAGTCGCTCGGGTCGGCCAACCCGCACAACGTGGTGCGCGCGACGATCGCGGGGCTCAAGGGCCTCAAGGATCCGGCGGCCATCGCGCGTCTGCGGGGCAAGTCGGTCGAAGAACTGCTCAATGCCTGAGGACGTGATGTCGGAAACCACCCGTCGACAGAAGCCGGCCGCGCCTGCCGCGCCGAAGGGCAAGACCCTGAAGGTCACCCTGGTGCGCAGCGTGATCGGGTACGACAAGAAGCAGGGCGAAGTCGTCAAGGGACTCGGCCTGCGCCGGATTGGCCACACCGTGGAGGTCCTCGATCATCCCGCCATGCGCGGCATGATCCGCAAGGTCCGCCACATGGTGACGGTGGAATAGGGCAACAGGGGCGGCCATGGGCCTTCGGCCGTCGGGGCGAATGGGCCTGAAGGCCTGAAGGCTGAGGCCCCAGGACCTGCTGTATGAAGGCCGAAGGCCGACGCCCCAAGGCCCGCTGTGTGAAGGCCGAAGGCCCATGGCCCAAGGCCCAGAAAGAGACAGTCATGGATCTGAGCGATCTCAAGCCGGCCGACGGCGCGACGCATGCCACCAAGCGTGTGGGGCGCGGTCAGGGTTCGGGAAATGGCAAGACGGCTGGCCGCGGCCACAAGGGCGCGAAGTCGCGTTCCGGCTTCAAGCGGAAGCGCGGGTTCGAAGGCGGCCAGATGCCGCTGCATCGTCGCCTCCCGAAGCGCGGCTTCACGAACATCTTCCGGAGCGAGTACGCGGTCATCAACCTCGATCAGCTCGAGAAGCTGTTCGACGCCGGCACCGAGGTGACGCCCGACGTGCTGCACGGCCGTGGCCTCGCGCAGGGCAGCCAGAAGATCAAGGTGCTCGGTCGCGGTGAGCTGACCCGGGCGCTGACCGTCAGGGCACACAAGTTCAGTGGCGCCGCCGCGGAGAAGATCCAGGCGGCCGGCGGGACGGCAGAGACCCTCTGAAGGAAGGCAGGACATCAGGATTGCAGGAAGTCAGGAATGGCGGGAGGCTCGACGCATCCCCGTGATGTCCTGCTTGGCAAGCGATTCTGAGATTCTGCAATTGTGAAATTCTCGCGATGGATAGCCTGAGAAACATCTTCGCCGTCCCGGAACTCCGTACCAGGGTGCTGTTCACGCTCGCCCTGCTCGGTGTGTTCCGCATCGGCCATCACATCCCGACGCCCGGTGTGAACACCGAGGCGCTGGCGTTGCTCGCCGAGCAGGCGCGCAACACGATGTTCGGCCTGTACGACCTGTTCTCGGGCGGCAACCTGTCGCGCGTGACGATCTTCGCGCTCGGCGTGATGCCGTACATCAGTGCGTCGATCATCCTGCAGCTGCTGACGGTGGTGTGGCCGACGCTCGAGCGCATCTCGAAGGAAGGCGAGCTCGGGCGGCGCAAGATCACGCAGTACACCCGCTACGGCACGATCCTCCTGTCGGTGGTCCAGGCGCTGAGCATCGCGATCTTCCTGGAGAACCAGACCAACGTGGCGGGCGGCCTGCCGCTCGTGTACGAGCCGGGCTGGAGCTTCCGTCTGCTGACGGTGCTCACGCTCACGACGGGTTCGGTCTTCGTGATGTGGCTCGGCGAGCAGATCACCGAGCGCGGCGTCGGCAACGGCATGTCGCTCATCATCTACGCCGGCATCGTGGTGGGGCTGCCGCGTGCGGTGATGACCACGCTCGACCAGTTGAAGACGGGCGAGATCGGCCTGCTGCGCCTGGCCCTGCTGGTGCTGGTGATGGTGGTGGTGGTGGCCGTGATCGTGTTCGTGGAGCGCGCCCACAGGCGCGTCACCGTGCACTACGCCAAGCGCGTGGTGGGACGCCGCATGTACGGCGGGTCGAGCACGCACATTCCGCTGAAGGTCAACACCGGCGGCGTGATGCCCGTGATCTTCGCGAGCTCGCTGCTCGCGTTCCCGACGACGATCGCCGGGATGTTCCCGCCCGAGCACTGGGTGCAGCGCGCGGCGCAGCAGCTCACGTGGGGCATGCCGCTCTACAACCTGCTGCAGGTCATCCTCATCATCTTCTTCGCGTATTTCTACACCGCCATCGTCTTCAACCCCGACGATGTGGCCGAGAACATGCGCAAGTACGGTGGCTTCGTGCCGGGGATCCGGCCGGGCAAGCGCACGGCGGAGTACATCGACCTGATCCTCACGCGGATCACGCTGGTGGGTGCGCTGTACCTGGCGGCTGTCGCGCTGCTGCCGGAGTTCCTGATCAGCGGGTTCAAGGTGGCGCCGATCCCGTACATCGGCGAGTCGCTGGACCAGGCCCTGCCGGGCTGGTTCACGAACGGTCTTGGCGTGACGTTCTACTTCGGCGGCACGTCACTGCTCATCATCGTCGGCGTGGCCATGGACACGGTGCAGCAGATCGAGTCGCAGCTCATCATGCGCCACTACGACGGCTTCATGAAGAAGACCCGCATCCGCGGACGGAGAGGGTAGGCCGTCCGTTGGCGCGACCAGGCCTCAACGTGGTGATGCTCGGCCCGCCGGGGGCGGGCAAGGGCACGCAAGCCAGCCGGTTGGCCCGGCAGCACGGCGTTCCGAAGATCTCGACCGGCGACATCCTGCGGGAGGCGTCGGCGGCCGGCACGCCGCTCGGACTCGAAGCGCGGGCACGGATCGACAAGGGCCACCTCGTGAGCGATGAGGTGGTCATCGCCATTGTCCAGGAACGGCTCACTCGACAGGACGTGGCCGAAGGGTTTATCCTTGATGGTTTCCCGCGTACGGTCGGACAGGCCGTGGCGCTGGATGCGATGATGGAGGGGCGGTCACCGTTGACCGTTCTGCACCTGGTGGTACCGGTCGACGTGCTCGTGGGCCGGCTGCACGCGCGCCGCGTGTGCAGCGTCTGCGGCACCAACGTCGATCCCACCAAGCCCGACGAGGGCGTGTGCGCGACCTGCGGGGGCGCGCTCGTCACGCGGGCCGACGACGACGAGCAGGTGGTGCGCAACAGGCTGCGGATCTACGAGGAGCGGACAGCGCCGCTGGTGGAGTTCTACAGCGGCAGGCAGACGTTCTTCACGATCGACGGCAACCAGGCGCCCGACGCGGTGGCCGAGGCCATGCATGCGGCGCTGACGTCGGCGCTGGCCGTGGCACAGGGAGGCGTGCGGTGATCACGTGCCGGTCGGCCGACGAGCTCGTGAAGCTGCGAGCGGCCAACCAGCTGGTGGCGCGGATCCTCGACGAGTTGCGCCGGCTGGTGGTGCCTGGCGCGACGACGGCGGGGATCGACGCGGAGGCCGAGCGGCTCGTCCGCGAGGCGGGCGCACAGCCGGCGTTCAAGGGGTATCGCGGGTTTCCCGCGACCATCTGCGCGTCGCGCAACGAGGAAGTGGTGCACGGCATCCCCTCGTCGACGGTGCTGGTGGACGGCGACATCCTCTCGATCGACATGGGGGTGAAGCTCGACGGGTATTACGGCGATTCGGCCGTGACGGTAGGGGTGGGGGCCATCGCTCCCGAGGCGCAGCGGCTGCTCGACGTGACGGAAGCGTCGCTGTACCAGGGGATCGACGCGGTGAAGCCCGGAGCGCGCGTGTCCGACATCGGACAGGCGATTCAGGCGTACGTGGAGGACCGCGGGTTCTCGATCGTGCGCGAGTTCGTGGGGCACGGCATCGGCACGAAGCTGCACGAAGAGCCGCAGATCCCCAACTACGGTCCCGGCGGACGCGGTCCGCGGCTGGCGGCGGGCATGGTGCTCGCGATCGAGCCGATGGTGAACGCGGGGCGGCCGGGCGTGCGGGTGCTGGGCGATGGCTGGACGGCGGTGACCGTCGACGGCCTGCGGTCGGCGCACTTCGAGCACACGGTTGCGGTGACGGCCGACGGCGTGGAGATCCTCACGCTGAGGGCCGCTCCAGCGGCAGTGGGAGTCGTGACAGGCGCTCACGGCGTGTGAGTGAAACGCCGATGGGCGACGGACTGCGCGGCACGGTCATCGAGCAACTGCCGCAGGCGCTCTATCGCGTCAGCCTCGATTCGGGGCACGTGATCACGGCGCACGGCACCGGGGACGTCCGCCGCAACTTCGTGCGGATCCTGGTGGGGGATCGAGTGGTCGTGCGGGTGTCGCCGGTCGACGTCACGCGCGGCCGGATCATCGAGCGGCTGGCACCAGGGGGCCGCCGGCAGTACGACGACGGCAGGTAGGGCGGCTCTCCGAGAACGGCGGCCGGTAGGGCCGGCTCTCCGAGCCCGGCCGAGGGACGAGAAGAGATGAAGGTCAGAGCATCGGTCAAGCGCATTTGCGTGAAGTGCAAGATCGTCCGGCGGCGTGGTGTCGTCCGGGTGATTTGCGACAACCAGAAGCACAAGCAGCGGCAGGGATAGGGCATGGCACGTATCGCAGGTGTGGATCTCCCGCGGACCAAGCGCGTCGAGATCGGACTGACCTACATCTTCGGCATCGGGCGCAAGCGCTCCGGTGACATCCTCCAGGCGGCGGGCGTGAGCCCCGACGTGCGGGTCAAGGACCTCACGGAAGAGGACGTCCGATCGATCTCGAAGGTCATCGAAGACGTGGGCGGCGTGGAGGGCGACCTCCGCAAGGAGATCTCGCTCAACATCAAGCGTCTGATGGAGATCGGCTGCTATCGCGGCCTGCGGCACCGCCGCAGTCTGCCGGCGCGCGGCCAGCGCACCAAGACCAACGCGCGCACCCGCAAGGGGCCGCGCAAGGGCGCCATCGCCAAGAAGAAGACGGTGTAGGACATGGCAGACGACAAGAAGTCAGGCGCGGGCCGCAAGAAGGTCTTCAAGAAGCGCGGCGAGAAGAAGGTCATCCCGACCGGCGTGGCCCACATCCAGGCCTCGTTCAACAACACGCTGGTGACGATCACCGACACCGAGGGCAACGTGGTGTCGTGGTCGAGCGCCGGAGCCATCGGCTTCAAGGGCTCGCGCAAGGGCACGCCGTTCGCCGCCACGCAGGCGGCGATGAACGCGGGCACCGCGGCCAAGGGTGTCGGCATGCGGACCCTGGAGGTCCGGGTCAAGGGACCCGGCGCCGGACGCGAGTCGGCGGTGCGCGCGCTGTCCAACGTCGGACTCGACGTGAAGACGATCCGCGACGTCACGCCGATTCCGCACAACGGTTGCCGTCCGCCGAAGAAGCGCCGCGTCTGACGCGTCGCACGCGTGTGCCGTAGTGGAAGTCGCCGCGAAGACGAGGTCTCGCGGCAGGTCGAGCCGCACCGGGTCGGTGCGGGTAACGGCCGGCATCGGGAGGTCCGCCGGACTGGCGGGCGCCCGGGCATCATCTCAGACTGGAAAGGACTACATCGATGCTGTGGAAGGGGTTCCAGCGCCCGAAGCGTCTCGACGTCGACCGCGAAGGCCAGACCGGCCGGTTCGGGCGGTTCACCGCGCAGCCATTCGAGCGCGGGTGGGGTACCACCATCGGCAACGCGATGCGCCGCGTGCTGCTGTCGTCCATCGAGGGCGCGGCCATCACCGCGGTGAAGATCGAGGGCGTCCAGCACGAGTTCTCGCCCGTCGAGGGCGTGGTGGAAGACGCCACCGATATCATCCTCAACCTCAAGCAGGTGCCGTTCAAGCTGCATGGGGATGACACGAAGATGCTGTACGTCCGCGTCGACAAGGCCGGGCCGGTGCTCGCGCGCGACATCGAGGTGGACCAGTCGGTCGAGGTCCTCGATCCCGACGCGCACATCGCCACCGTGTCCGAGGGCGGCAAGCTGTACATGGAGATGCGCCTGCGCAACGGGCGTGGCTACGTGTCGGCCGACCGCAACTTCGACGAGGATCTCGGCATCGGCTGGATCCCGGTGGACTCGGTGCACTCGCCGGTGCGCAAGGTCAACTACCTCGTCGAGTCGGCGCGCGTGGGCCAGAACACGGACTACGACAAGCTGATCCTCGAGGTCTCCACCAACGGCGCCGTCTCGCCCACCGACGCGATCGAACTGGCCGCGCAGCTCCTGCGCGATCACCTGTTCATCTTCGGCGGCGACGATGACGACGACGTGGTGATCGGCGAGCCTGGCGATACCACGCCGGCGACGCTCACCGAGGAGAGCAACGAGCACCTCGACAAGAGCATCGAAGAGCTCGAGCTCTCGGTGCGGTCGTACAACTGTCTGAAGAACGCCAACATCCGCACGATCAGGGAGCTGGTGGCCAAGACGGAGAACGACCTGCTCAAGACCAAGAATTTCGGCCGGAAGTCGCTCAACGAGATCCGGGAGATCCTCCAGACGATGGGTCTCAGCCTCGGGATGAGCGTGGAGCAGCCGGCGCAGTAAGAGCCAGGCGAGACGAGTAGATCCATGAGACACGGTGTTGCCCATCGCAAGCTCGGACGCGTGACCGAGCACCGCATCGCCCTCCTGCGCAATCAGGCCCAGGCGCTGCTCCGCCACGAGCGGATCGAGACCACGCTGCCCAAGGCCAAGGAACTGCGTCCCTACGTCGAGCGCATCATCTCGATCGCCAAGCGCAGCCTCGTGACCACGGGGACCGACGAGGAGAAGCGCGTCCGTCGCCTGACGGCCGAGCGCCTCGTGGCGCGCGACGTCGCCGACAAGAAGGTCGTCACCAAGCTGTTCGACACGCTCGCACCGCGCTTCGTGGAGCGCCCGGGTGGCTACACCCGCCTCCTCAAGCTCGGTCATCGTCGCGGCGACGCGGCGGAAGTGGCGCAGATCGAGCTGGTCGGCAGTGAGTACGACCCGAACGCCGGTACGGAAGCGGCTGGCGAGTCGACTCCCGCCGCTGCCACGGGTCTTCGCGGCCGTGCCCGCGCTGCCGTGAAGAAGCTGCAGGACGAGGGCGCCGCGCCCGCCGAGGGCGACGC
>CAYRAE010000082.1:0-11146 GCA_964422175.1 uncultured Luteitalea sp.
TCCCGGCATCGCGGCATTACAATGTTCCGCTACGGAGGCAACTGAACGATGGGGATCTTCGACTTCATCAAGGGACAGCTGCTCGAGGTCATCGAGTGGACCGACGACTCTCGCGACACCATCTCGTTCCGGTTCCCGGACGATGACAAGGCGATCAAGAACGGCGCACAGCTGATCGTTCGCGAATCGCAGGTGGCGCAGTTCGTCTACCTGGGCGAGTTCGGCGACACGTTCGGGCCCGGCAAGCATCGGCTCACCACGGACAACATCCCCGTCCTCACGAAGCTGCAGTCGTGGAAGTACGGGTTCGAGTCGCCCTTCAAGGTCGACATCTACTTCATCAACACGCGCCTGTTCACGGGCAACAAATGGGGGACCAGCAACCCCATCATGCTCCGCGACAAGGACTTCGGCATCGTCAGGGCGCGCGCGTTCGGCACGTACGACTTCAAGGTCACCGACCCGAAGCTGTTCCTGAAGGAAGTGGCGGGCTCGGACCACAACTTCCGGCTCGACGAGTTCGCCGACACGATGCGGTCGCGCGTGGTCAGCATCTTCAGCGACGCACTCGCGACGTCTGCGGTGCCCGTGCTCGACGTGGCCACGCGCTACAGCGAGCTCGGCGAGGCGCTGCTGCCGCTCATCAACCCGGTCATCAGCGCGAAGTACGGCATCGAGATCCCGTCGTTCATCGTCGAAAACGTGTCGGTGCCGCCCGAGGTGGAAGAGGCGATCGACAAGCGGTCGAGCATGGCCGCGATCGGCAACCTCAACGACTTCGTGAAGTACCAGATGGCCAAGGGCTTCGAGTCGGGCGGCGGCGCCGGCGCGGCGGGCATGGCGTCGGAACTGGCCGTGGGCTTCGGCATCGCGCAGCAGATGATGCAGCAGGGACTTGGTGGCGCGCCGCCGACGCCGGCGGTGGCGGGTGGTGCGGCGGGTGCCGCCGCTGCTGGTGCCGCCGCGGCGCTGCCGACGGTGGACCTGCTCGGCGTGGCCGACGTGGCCACGGTCCTCGGCGTCGGCGAGGCCGACGTGCTCGCGGTCATCGAGTCGGGCGAGCTGAAGGCCAAGAAGATCGGCAGCACGTACCGCATCACGAAGGCGGCGCTCGACTCGTACCTGGCCAGCTGATCTCCGGATCCGCCGCACCACGATCTGTAACGGCCGGGCGTTTCGTCCGGCCGTTGCTCGTCTCGGAGACGCCCGTCCGTGTCCACGCCCCATCCACCCATCCCGCCCGACAACATCACGGCGCTCCAGAAACACCTGTGCGTGGCGTGCGGCGCGCAGGCGGAGTGGAACGCCGCCAGGCAGCGGCTGGTCTGTCCGTTCTGCGGTACTGAATCCACTTACCAGTTCACCGAGGGCGGCGGCCCGATCGAGGAGCTCGAACTCGATCGCGTGCTTCGCGACACGGGCGACGAGCATCGCGGCTGGAAGGCCGAGACGCGCAGCGTGCAGTGCCGGAGCTGCAAGGCGGTGATGGTGTACGACGCCGCGCGCGTCGGCCAGAACTGCGAGTTCTGCGGATCGCCGGCGCTCGTGGACTATGCGGCGATCGCGCCGCCGATCACGCCGTCGAGCCTCCTGCCGTTCCGCGTGAGCGAAGCACAGGTACGCGAAACGGTGCGCCACTGGTTCTCGAGCAAGTGGCTCGCCCCCAACGCGTTCAAGCGCAAGGCGCTCGTGGACACGCTGCACGGCCTGTACATCCCGTACTGGACCTTCGACGCGCGCGTGCGTTGTCCGTGGCAGGCCGAAGCGGGCAGGTATTACTACGAGCGGCAGGGCAACAACACCGTCCGCCGCGTGAAGTGGTCACCCGCGGCAGGCGTGGTCGATCACTTCTTCGACGATCTGCTGATTCCAGGCACGCGCGGGATCGAGCGCGGCCTGCTCGCGCAGATCGAGCCCTTCCCCACGCAGGAGCTCGTGCCGTACGACACCGCGTACCTGTCTGGCCACGTCGTCGAGCAATACCAGGTGCCGCTCGGCGACGCGGCGGAGTCCGGGCAGGATCGGATGTATGCCCGCGTACGCGACATGTGCATCGCCGCCATCCCCGGCGACACCTACCAGAACCTGCGTATGGCGCCGGCCTGGAGCGATCGCACGTTCAAGCACGTGCTCGTCCCCGTGTATGTGATGACGTACGTGTACGGCCGCACCCCATACCAGCTCGTGGTCAACGCCTCGAACGGCCGCATGGGCGGCACCTATCCCGTGAGCTGGGTGAAAGTCGCGCTGATCATCATCGCCGTCCTGATCCTGCTGGCGATCCTGAATCGCTGACGATTACCCCGGAGAGGTGTAGGGGCCGGACTTGTCCGGCCCGTTCGTGTCGCCGCCGGATTTCCCGCCTTCGCCAAGGCTACGGCGCGGCAGGCCATCCGGCGGTCGGCGATCACTTGCTCAGTTCGGCGGTGAGGACGGCGCCGTTCATCGCGGGGAGGACGGCGCGGATACGGGCGACCTGGCGTGAGTCGGTGGCGACCCACAGCGACACCGCGCCGCCGTCGGCCGCCGTTACGTCGACCTTCCAGCAGTCGAACGTCCCCGCCGGAACCGTTACCGATTCGTTCCCCACCACGCGCAACCGCTTCACGTCGACCTTCTGCCCGCGCAGGTCGAAGTTCCTGAACGTGGTGGTGTACCCCTCGTCGAGCGGCAGCCGCGCGATCACGGCGTGCGAGCCGGGACCATCGGCGAAGATCGGCCCGTCGAGCGCCACGTCCACCGGCCGCGTCTGGCCGTTCATCGAGAGCGACCCCTTCACCGCCGTGTCGGAGAACTCCAGCACGATGTCGGCCGGGCCCTGCTTCACGGTGCGCTTCTTCGGCAGCAGCGTGCCCTTCGCGAGCACGCCCGTGTCCACGGCCACGCCCATCGGCGTCTCGGCGCTCTCGGTGAACACCCACGCGCCATCCTCCTCGCGCGCTTCCTGCGCAATCGACATCGCGAATTTCTGGCCGCCGGCTTCGATCGACGCCGCGTACGTCGCCTTCATCGGCTCCAGATCCACGGCCGGCACGGGCGCACCGGCAGCGGCGGTCTCCACCTTCGCCAGCGTCACGTCTTTCGGGTCGACGGTGATCTCCTTCAACCGCGTCGCCACGTCGGCAGGCATCTCCTCCTGGAAGCGACCACCGAGGTGCTTCGCCAGGAACCGCTCGCTGCTCGCGATCATCGCCATGTTGTTCACGGGCCGCGCGAAGCCGTGCCCCTCGTCTGGCGCGACGAGGTACTCCACCGGATATCCGCGATCGCGCAGCGCGATCACGATCTGATCGGACTCGGCGCGCTTCACGCGCGGATCGTTCTGCCCCTGCACCACCATCAGCGGGGCCTTGATCTTGTCCGCTGAATTGAGCGGCGACTGCCGCATCAGTCGCGCCTTGTCGTCGGCCTTCGACGGATCGCCCATGCGCACGTTGAACACCGTGCGGATCGACTCCCAGTACGGCGGGATCGAGTCGAGCAGCGTCAGCAGGTTCGACGGTGCGACGATGGCGACGCCGGCCGCGTAGACATCGGGCGTGAACGCCAGGCCTGCGAGCGTGGCATACCCGCCATACGACCCGCCCATGATGCCCACGCGCGTCTCGTCGACAACGCCCTTGCTCACGAGGTGCTTCACGCCCCACGTGATGTCGTCCTGCATCGTCTCGCCCCACTTGCCGTTGCCGAGGTTGAGGAACTTCTTGCCGTAGCCCGTCGACGCGCGGAAGTTCGGCTGGAGGACGGCGTATCCACGATTGGCGAAGAACTGCGCGTACGTGCGGTAGCCCCACGAGTCGCGTCCCCACGGCCCGCCGTGCGGGAAGACCAGGAGCGGGAGTTTCGTGGGAGGCACGCCCTTCGGCAGCGTCAGGTACGCCGGGATCTGGAGGCCGTCCGACGAGGGGTACGCGATGGCCGTCATCGGCGCGAGATGCTCGCGCGGCAGCGTCTCGCGCACCGTGTACTGCGGGATCAGCGCCTTCGTCCCGCGGTCGTACACGAACACCTCGCCCGGATCGACGTCGCTCGACACCACGACGATGAAGCGCCGCTCGTCGGCGGTGGACGACTGGAAGGTGACGTCCTTGCCGGGGAATCGCTTCTCGATGAACGCGCGATCGGCCTTGAACGCCGCGTCCTTGTCGTATACGCGCACGCGCTCGTCCTCGTACTGCGTCGCCACGAGATCGCCCGTGCGGTCCGAGAAGATCGCGTTCGAGAGATCGACGCGCTTCTTGGGATCGCTCTCGACGAGCGTCTCCTTCCCCGTCGCGGGGTCCAGCAGCGTGAGACCGATGAGATCCGCGTCGCCCTTGTTGGTGAGGAGATAGACCTGCTTGCCGTCCTTGTGGAACCTGACGGGCTGGCACGTCTCGAACACGTTGCACTCGTACACCTTCACGAGCGCATCGGCGTCCACGCGCAGGATCTCCGTGCTGCCGGCGTCAGTCGTCCGCGTGGCCAGCCGCAGCGCGCCGCGCTCGTCGAACACCCAGCCCGACACCTTGTCTGTGTTCTGCCGGAGCAGCGTGCGCTCGCCCGTGGCGATCGCGACCTTGTAGAGGTCGTGCCAGGCCTTGTCGCGATCGTTGAGGCCGACGTACAACGTGCCGGGATCGGACTTCGGCAGCGAGTAGATCAACGCGCGCGCGCCCGTCGCCGCGGTGACGTTGCGTGCGGCCGGTACGGGCTGGCCGGCGGCCGGCGGGGCCGCGGGATCGACGGCGTAGACGTTGAAGTTCTCGTCGCCGCCCTGGTCCTGCGCGTAGAGGACGAAGCGGCTGTCGCGGCTCCAGAAGTAGGCGTTGATGGGGCGCTTCTGATCGTTGGTGATCGGCCGCGCGCTGGCGAACGGTTCCTCTGCCTTCTTGACCCAGACGTTGCGCGTGCCTTCGAACGGTTTGACGAACGAGAGGTACTGCCCGTCTGGCGACAACTGCGACCCGGAGATCTCGGGATCGCCGAAGAACAACGCCCTGTCGATGATCGGCGGCTGCGCTGTCGTCTGTGCCGACGCCAGGCCGCTCACGATCGCCACTGCCACGCCGACCCGCACACCTGCCGAGAAGATTCGTACCATCGCTGACACCTCACGAGAAGGACCGCGCGTACACGTTCAGGCGCTGACGTGCCGCAGCACGAGCGCGGAGTCGTTGCCGCCGAACGCAAGCGACGTGGACACGGCGCACGGCACGGCGACCTCGCGCGGCTCGTTGGCCACGAGGTCCACCGCGCAGTCCGGATCCGGCGTCGCGTGGTTGATGGTCGGCGGAATGACGCCCCTGTCGATGGTCATCGCCAGGGCCGCTGCCTCCATGGCGCCCGCGGCGCCGAGGCAGTGGCCGATCATCGCCTTCAATGACGTCACCGGGAGGGCGGAGGTTCGATCGCCGAAGACCACGCGTACGCCGCGGGCCTCGGCCTTGTCGTTCTGCGGCGTCGCCGTGCCGTGCGTGTTCACGTGCGTCACGTCGGTCGCATCGACCGCCGCGTCGGCGAGCGCGGCCCTGATGGTCGAGGCAATCGCGCGGCCCTCGGGCTCTGGAGCCGTCGGGTGATGGGCCTCGCACGTGAATGCGTAACCGGCGAGTTCCGCGTAGACGTGCGCGCCGCGGCGATGCGCGCGCTCCCAGTCCTCGAGCACGAGGATGGCGGCGCCCTCGCCGATGTTCATGCCCTGGCGGCCGGCGTCGAACGGGCGGCAGGGCTGCGGATCCATCAACCGGAGCGCGTTGAAGCCGGCGAACGTCAACCGCGACAGCGCGTCTGTGCCGCCGGCCAGCACGGCGTCGGCTCGTCCGCGCCTGATCGCGTCGACGGCCTGGCCGATGGCGATCGTGCTCGACGAGCAGGCGGCCATCAGGCACGAGCGAACGCCCTCGAGGCCGAAGTGCGCGGCGATGACGTCGACGGGCGTGCTCGAGAAGTGTCCGTGAATCCACGTCGGCCGCGCATGGTCGATGCCCTTGCGGCGCATGTCGAAGTAATACGACTCGTTGCGCACGAGGTCGCCGGTGCCGGCCCCCAGCATCACGCCGATGCGCGTGCGGTCCACGCGTCCATCGAGCAGGCCCGCATCGTCGAGCGCGTCCTGCGCGGCCACCACGCCCATCATGTCGCTGCGCGACCATCGCCGGCGCTGATACGGCGTGAACCGCGCCTGTACGTCGGACAAGTCCACCTCTGCCGCGATGCGACTGCGGTATCCCTCCGTGTCGAACAGCGAGACGGGGCCGATGCCGCAATGGCCGGCAAGCATGTGGTCCCACACGGCCTGTCGCTGCGTTCCCAGCGCGCAGATCATCCCGATGCCCGTGATGGCCACTCTCGTGTCTGACATGTCCGTCAAGCGTTTCACAAGGCCGCGGATCAGTCGAGCGGCTTCATCAGCATGAGCTGGAACGTCGTCGAACCCAGGCCGTCGTAGCGGCGCGGCAGGAAGCTGTGGCCGATCTCGCCTCGCAGGAACGCGACGCGACGCGGAATGCGCACGTTGAACGCCATGCCCACGCCCGTGAGCGGCTCCCATGGCACCGCCGCGAGCCCCGTGAGCCCACCACCACGCGTGCGCCCCCACGCCCGATCGACGAACAGGTCCACGCGGTACTGGTCGAGCAGGTTGAACGAGTACTGTCCGCGCGCCATCGCGAGCTCGCCGTAGCGCACGCCCGCCGACGGCACACCGTGGATCTTCGTGTCGTCGAACAACCCGAACTGGTACTGACTGAAGCGATCGAGATCGCGGCCGCCGAACCACGCGCCATTGACGATGAACTTGCTGAAGGGCCCGATGTAGAACACCTTGGTGGCCGTCGCCTGGTACTTCACGTACGTCGGCGACGTCTGCACGAGCGCCTCCGGATCGCCCCACGGCCGCCACGACGCGCGGCGCCACCAGGTGCCGTTGGCCGTCACCGCGTAACCGCCGCGACGGTACTCGTACAAGAGACCCACGCCGTTGGTGACGGTACTCGTCGGCGTGACGTACCCGTCAGCCGTCGCGCTGTCTCGCACGTAGCCATCGAAGCGGAAGAGATACTGACCCGATACACGCTGGTATGTCGTCGCCTGCCAGCCGAGGTTGAGTCCCGTCGAGAGCGGCCACGTGAGCAGGCTCTCCTCCTTGCGCTCGCCTCCGTTCGTGAAGAGGCGATCGGTCGACGGTGGCGCCATCGCGAAGAAATCGATCGATGCGTCGATGCGATTGGCGATGGCCTTCGGCCGCTGGATGTTGCCCGCCGCGAGCACGCCCGCGAAGAGCACGGCCACCTGCGTGTCGGGTCGTCCGCGGAAGCGGAAGTTCAGGTAGTTGATGCCGCCGATGGGCAGCGGAAACCTGAAGCCCGGGTCCACCGTGACGCCGAGCGCGAGCGCCTTCGCGCGCGTGGTGGCCACGTCGCTCACGACGCGCTCCTCACCCTCCTTGATGAAGTACCGCACCCCCACATCGGTGTCCTTGTACATCGTCCGCGACCCCGCGCGCGCCTCGTGACGCTGACCGGCGAAGTCGGGTGGGTCGATGGCGTACGCGTCGAACGTCGTGCGGCGTTCGACGAGCAGGTTGCGACCGGCGATGAGCATCAACTGCTGCGTGTAGATGCGTGCCGGCAGCCACACCTCCGTGCCGGACGCCGTGCGCACCGGTGCGTAGTCCTGCACCTCGTCGCTCGAAATCACGGGACCGGTGAGTGCGGTCTGCGCGGCCTGTTGACGCAGCCGCACGTACGTCTCGCGATCGATCCAGACGGTGCCCTTGTAGAGCGACCGATCGCCGCGCTGCGGTTCGAACGCGACGACCCATGCCGATCGTCCGTCGACGGTGGCCGTACCCTGCAGCCGATAGCGATACCTCGCGTCGAGCTCGATCGAGAGCGGCGGCGTGAGTACCTTCTCCGGCTGCAACAGCGGGAACGGCGGGCGCGGCTCGCCGAACTTCGCGCCGTTCACGCTGAACTCGCGTTCCTCCCACTCGGTGCCCTCGACGCGGTCCACGAAGAAACGGTTCTCCGTGATGACGTCGAACCCCGGATCGGTGACGCTGGGGCGGAAGTACTGCTGGATCCGCGCGTTCATCACGTAGCGCGGCGAGGCGTCGCGTTCCACGGCCTGGCGCGCCTGGTGACGCGCCAGGATTTCCTCGACCGACAACTGACGCGCGCCCGTCACGTCTTCGCGCTGCACGAACGCCGTGTCGGCGCCGTGATTGAAGTCCAGCAGCCACGAGCCAGGGCCCGGCAGCACCACCGTCGCATCGGTGCGTTGCGCGCGATCGTCTCGCGTGGTCCGCGTGGCGGGACGATCGCGGCCCGACAGCGGATCGCGCACGACGACGTCGCCGGCCGATGGCAACACGATCGACACGTCGAGGACCTGCTCGCCGGCGGAGTCCGTCTCGATCGCGAGGTACGTCCCAAGCGTGTCGAGGTTGAACAGGAGCCGCGGCGCATGACGTGCCGTCACATCCTCCCCTCCCGCGCGCAGCACGAGCGTGTCGCCCGTAGCGGCAACGCCCGACACCTCGCCTGCGTACACGTCGCGCAAGCGATCGACGACAGTCAGCACGTCTCGCAGGTCAGTCGCCGACACGCGGTAGCCGCGCGCGGCGATCGGACTGCCGAGGCGCGACAACTCGCGCGCCATGAACGTGCGTGTCACCGCCTCGCCGTGAAGTGGCACGTCGAGTTCGACGAGAGCCGCATCGGCATCGCGATCCGCGATCCATGCCGAGTCGGCGGTGACGTCGATCGCCGCGCTGGGTACGGCGACGGCGTCGACCGACGGAGCCACGTCTGGTGTGAGCACGGCATCCCGCGTCATCGTGGTCAGTCCGCTCAACACGATCGGCACGGCACTCGATCGCGCGCGAACCTCGACGGCCGCGAGCTTCACGAGGAATGCCGTGCGGCGCGGGTCTACACCGGTCATCTGCAGTTCCACTGCCGCGAGCGCGGGCACGGCTGTCACGAGTGCGCGGACGCGAGCGGCCCACGCCTGCGCGTCGACGCCATCAGCGTCGGCTCCGGTGATGGCCAGCCACACGGGCCAGTCGCGCACGAGCGCGAGGCGCGCGTCGCTCTCTCCACCGACTGCCGCGACGGCAACACGCGCGGCGACAGGCAGGCCGGCTGGCAACGCGGGTGCTTCCCCGTCGATGTCGAAGACCAGTCTCGGCACGGTCGGGCGTGCTTCCTGCGCGACGGCTGGCGAAGTCAACAGCCCGGCGAGGGCGAGCGCGGCGAGGATCAGCCGTGGAGCCATGCCACGGCGTCGGGCAGTTCGCACAGCGGTCCGAACGTCGCGGTGGCCAGCACCTCGCGAAGCCGCGCGCGGAAGCCGGAGAGACGGTAGTAGTGCGCGAAGGCGAGCGGCGCCGGCAGGCGGACGCGGGGCGGCTGGGGATCGATCTCCCATGGGTGCACCGTAAGGACGGCGGGATCGCCCTGACGGTTGCACGCCGTGATGGCCGCGACCACGTCTGACGGGTCGGCCTTGCGCAGCCCCCATCCCCATCCGAGCGGCACTGCCTGCCCCGCCAGTCGTCCTACCAGAGGCGGCACCTCGAGCAACGCCCCGGCCATCGTCGCGATGGGATACGGGCGGCGCGGGTACGACGGCGATCCCACGCGAGCCACGGGGGCGCGGCTCGCGTCGAGGCGAATGCCCTCTTCGACGAGGATCGGCGGCGCCCACGGCGCGCGGTCATTGAGCGACCATTCCGGCGCACGGAACGAGACGATGGGACCGGCGCCGGCGGCCTGGAGTACGGCGATGTTGTCGCGCAGGTCCTGGCGGAATGCGTCCGGCGTCAGTTCGAAGAGGCGGCGGTGCCAGAAGCCGTGGAGGCCGATCTCGTGGCCGGCATCGCGGATCTCCCGCACGATTTCGGGATGCCGCTCCGCCACCCAGCCGACGATGAAGAACGTCGCGCGGTGCCCGGCCTCCGCCAGGTCCTCCAGCAGTGCGCGCGTCGTGGGGACGACGCGGCTCTCGAGCGTCTCCCAGCGCGACGAGGGCAGGCGGTCATCGACGCCGCAGATGTGGAACCACTCCTCGACGTCGACGGTGAAGGCGTTGACCATCGGCCGCCGCGTCAGGCTCCTGTCGCGCGCTGGGCCTCGATGTACTCGGCGATGGCGTCGACGGACTGCAGCACCTTGCCGCCCGTCTCTTCGTCGCCGATCACGACGCCGAACGAGCGTTCGATCTCGAGCACGAGTTCGAGCGCGTCGATGGAGTCGAGGCCGAGACCCGCTCCGAAGAGGGGGGCCGCGCTGTCGATCGCCTCTGGGGCGATCGGCAGCTTGAGGGCGCGCACGATCGCGACCTTGATGTCGGAGCGGAGATCAGTCATGACTGCCTTACACGAGACCGCCGTCCACGCCAATCACCTGTCCGGTGACGTACGCGGCGGCATCTGAACTCAGGAACGCGACCACCTCGGCCACGTCGGCGGTGGTGCCCAGTCGACCGACGGGCACGTTGCGCAGATGGGCCTCACGGGTCGCCTCGGGAATCGCTGCGGTCATGTCGGTCTCGATGAGCCCCGGCATCACCGCGTTCACCAGCACGCCTCTGGGAGCCAGTTCTCGCGAGAGTGTCTTGGTCAGCCCGATGAGGCCGCCCTTGGACGCCGCGTAGTTGGCCTGCCCGGGCAACCCCGCCACCGCGCTCGGCGAGGTCATGTTGATCACGCGCCCCCATCGCCGGACCAGCATTCCGCGGACGACGGCCCGCGTGCAGAAGAAGGCCCCGTCGAGATTGGGCCGCAGCACGGCGTCCCACTTCTCGCGGTCCATCATCATGAGGTACCCGTCGCGCGTGACGCCGGCGTTGTTGACCAGGATGTCGATCGGCCCGAGCGCGGCCGCAGCGTCGGCGACCATCGCCTGCACCTGCGCCTCGTCGGCCACGTCGCACGGCCCTGTCCAGGCCCTGCCACCCGCTGCCTCGATCGAAGCCACCATCTCACGCGCCAGATCCGCGCGTTGGCGATAGGTGAACGCCACAGCGGCCCCACGACCGGCCAGGATGTCGACGATGGAACGCCCGATCCCGCGCGTTCCCCCTGTGACCAGCGCCACCCGGCCCGTCAAGGCTAGCGATGCGAACGACACACAGCCGGAGAGTCTAACAGACCGGCAAC